>NZ_JAUBVX010000034.1:0-72410 GCF_036706065.1 Microcoleus sp. A2-C3
TCATTCTGCCTATTCAGGACGGCGAATGTCTGAGGGGTGAAACCCCTCAGACATTCGCCAACAGTCTCTTTCAACCGTACGTCTGCTAAAATTAGAACAACTTGTAAGGAGGTAATACCAATGCTGACGATCGAGCTAGATACGCTACTTAAAGAACAAGCACTCCAACGCCAAGATCCTGAAGAACGCTACATCACGGATAGGGTGAACTGGGAAGAATACGAGACACTGCTAAATCGGATAGGAGATGCTGCGGGATATCGAGTTACTTATTTAGATGGACTTTTAGAAATTATGTCACCTTCTCGTCGCCATGAAAATGGTAAAACTCGCATTGGAAATCTGCTAGAAATTTATTTTGTAGAAGCTGACATCGAATATTTCCCTTTTGGGTCTACAACTCTGCGACAAGAGGAAAAAAGTGGCGGTACGGAACCGGATGAAGCTTACTGTATTGGCACGGATAAAGAATTTCCAGATTTGGTGATAGAAGTAATTGTTACTAGCGGTAGCATTAATAAACTAGAACTGTATAGAAGGTTGAAGGTGCGAGAGGTTTGGTTCTGGCGAAATGACAGATTTTCGATATACCATTTGCGAGAAGAAATTCCGGTTGATTTTGTGTCGAACTGCGGTTATGAATTAATTACAAAAAGTGAATTACTGCCGGGAATTGATATAGAAGTTTTGACAGAATGTGTGAAAAATCCTCAGCCGTTAGCAGCAGCGAAGGAATGGAGGCGAAATTGCCAACCTACTTAAACACCAAGTTTTAAATTTGCCCCCAACTTCCAATAAAAAACCCGCCCCCCCTTGACAAGTCATACTCGTTATGAGTACGGTATAGTAAGCAAAGGAATTTAACCCAAGTACCCCAGGATTCAAAATCATGCTGACGAACCACGAAGGTCAAAGAGTACCCAAAGTCACGTTTCGCACTCGCAAGGACAACGAGTGGGTGGATGTCACCACCGATGATTTGTTTGCAGGCAAAACTGTAGCAGTCTTTTCTCTGCCGGGAGCTTTTACTCCCACTTGTTCCTCAACGCACCTCCCTGGCTACAACGAATTGGCAAAAGTTTTCAAAGAAAATGGCGTAGATGAAATCGTTTGTATGTCCGTCAACGATACGTTTGTGATGAATGAGTGGGCAAAAGACCAAGAAGCAGACAATGTGACGTTAATTCCCGACGGTAACGGTGAGTTTACTGAAGGCATGGGAATGCTGGTAGATAAAACAGATTTAGGTTTTGGTAAGCGGTCTTGGCGCTATTCGATGGTGGTCAAAGATGGCTTGGTGGAAAAAATGTTTATTGAGCCGGAGGAACCGGGCGACCCTTTCAAAGTGTCCGATGCTGAGACGATGCTCAACTACATCAACTCCGCAGCAACCAAGCCGAAGGTAGTTTCGGTGTTTACAAAAATGGGCTGTCCCTTCTGCGCTAAAGCTAAGGCAATGCTGACTGCAAAGGGCTTGGATTATGAGGAAATCGTCTTGGGCCGGGATATCACAACCCGATCGCTCCGGGCCGTGACTGGCGCTACAACCGTGCCACAAGTGTTTATCGACGGCAAGCTGATCGGCGGTTCGGAAGAGCTAGAGTCTTATTTGGCAGTTGCTTAGTTAGGGAAAAATACTTGCCGATGCGTAGCGCACACCTTACTCGTTGTAAGGTGTGCGCTGCGAAGCTGCAACCGTCTTTATGAAGATATATCGCCATTCCCAGAGTTCGATCGCTCCATTGATCCATTCTCGTGCTTCAATTATTCATGAAGTAATATTAAAAAAATCAGAAATGGGAGTGACCGATTGTGGATTTAAGTCTCGTAGCGTCAAATATCTTAAATCCACCAGTATTAGCTTTTTTCATGGGAATGCTGGCGATTTTCCTAAAATCTGACTTAGAAATTCCTGCACCCATCCCGAAACTGTTTTCGCTGTACCTGCTGTTTGCGATCGGATTTAAAGGCGGCGTCGAACTGTCCCGAAGCGGAATCAACCAGCAAGTCGCCCTGACAATTTTGGCAGCGATGCTGATGTCAGCGCTAGTACCAGTTTATACTTTTTTCATACTGAGAATCAAGCTCGACTCCTACAATGCTGCGGCGATCGCAGCCACCTACGGTTCCATCAGCGCGGTCACCTTTATCACCGCAACTTCCTTCCTGAAAGAACAAGGAATCGACTTTGACGGTTACATGGTAGCAGCGTTAGCATTAATGGAGTCCCCAGCAATTATCGTCGGTTTAATTCTCGTCAGCGTGTTCGGGGGAGAGGAAGGAAAACGCGAAATAGTTTGGTCAGAAGTGCTGCAAGAAGCCTTCCTCAACAGTTCAGTATTTCTGCTAATTGGTAGCCTAATTATGGGCATACTAACAGGAGAACACGGTTGGGAAGTTATGAGTCCGTTTACTCAAGATTTGTTTTACGGCGTTCTGACTTTTTTCTTGCTAGACATGGGGTTGGTTGCGGCCAGCAGAATTAAAGATTTGCAAGAAACAGGAATTTTTCTGATCGGCTTTGCAATCCTAATTCCCATACTCAATGCAGGAGTTGGTTTAGTGATCGCGAAATTAATCGGAATGCCGGAGGGAGATAGCCTATTGTTCGCCGTATTGTGTGCGAGTGCTTCTTACATCGCAGTACCAGCAGCAATGCGGATGACGGTTCCCGAAGCTAACCCAAGTCTTTACATTTCAACAGCCTTGGCAGTGACATTTCCATTTAATATCATTGTAGGGATTCCCATGTATCTATACGGAATCAATATGTTTTGGAGGTAAACTTATGGACGCAGTTAAAAGGATAGAAATCTTTGCGAATTCGGTGGAACTCCCAAAGATTTTAGACGGTTTAGACAAAGCTGGTGTCCCCGGTTATTCGGTGATTCGCGGTGTCGCGGGCAAAAGTACCAGGGGATATCGATCGCGTGATTTAGCAATGAGTATGCTGGATAATATTTATGTGCTGGCTTTCTGCGAACCCGATCGAGTATCGGCAGTTGCAGAAAATATTAGACCAGTGTTAAATAAGTTTGGCGGGTCGTGTTTTATTTCGGATGCGGTGGAATTGCTAACGACTAAGTGCGTCGGGTAGTCAGTAGTCAGTAGTTAGTAGTCATTAGTCAGTAGTTAGTAGTCAGTAGTTACTGATTATTGGGAGATATTCAAAAATAACAAATAACAATTGCCAACTGTCAACTGCCAACTGTCAACTGTCAACTGCCAACTGTTAACTGTCAACTGTCATTATAAACCCGGTTTATTTGATAAATCGGGTTTTTGAATATCTAGCTATTTCACATGATCAAAATCAGCGACTTCTCGCACATCAAAACCGAGCGAGCTTTTGCATGAATTTTTTCTGATTATTGGAGCGTAATTTAATCGAATACGCTTGGATTAACGCTTTAAGATGAGTTTGATGTCACGAATTTACTGGAAACACAGGTATCCTGTAGCAGCTTCATTATTCTTAACTGAACCTGATTGTAATTTAATCAACGATAATGCGAGAAAAATCTGTGTTGATTATAGCAATTTTAAAATTGTAAAATTATTACCCATCATTAGCCAGGAGTCATTTCAAGATTAATTGCCCTTCGCCGCCACATAATTCAGAATTCTTAAGATATAGAAAAGAATCTGTTACCCAAATCAGTTAGCATGGTAAATTCTAACCCACAACAGGCGATCCTCTTCGTTGGCGTAGCCCCCGTAGGGGCGGGCTTCGCTAACGCGCGATCGACTAGCGATATTTTGAATAGGAGTTTAAACATGGCTGCATTAAAAGTCGGCATCAACGGATTTGGTCGCATCGGACGGCTAGTCATGCGTGCCGGCATCAAAAACCCCAACATCGAATTTGTCGGCATTAACGACTTAGTTTCGCCAGACAACCTGGCCTATCTTTTTAAATACGACTCCACCCACGGTATTTATGACGGCGAAGTTGAAGGGAAACCAGACGGGATTGTCGTTGACGGACATTTTATCCCGTGCACGTCGATTAGAAATCCGACAGAATTGCCTTGGGGTAAAGTCGGTGCAGATTATATTGTAGAATCTACCGGATTGTTTACCGATTTTGAAGGCGCATCAAAACACTTGACGGCGGGAGCAAAACGAGTCATCCTTTCCGCACCGACTAAAGATCCAGAAAAAGTTCCAACTTTTCTAGTAGGCGTCAACCACCACAAATTTGACCCGACGAAAGATACTGTTGTTTCTAATGCTAGCTGCACCACGAATTGTTTAGCACCAATTGCGAAAGTTATCAATGATAATTTCGGTTTGGAAGAAGGTTTGATGACGACTGTTCACGCGATGACTGCTACTCAGCCAACTGTAGACGGGCCCAGCCAAAAAGATTGGCGGGGTGGACGCGGTGCGGCTCAAAATATTATTCCATCTTCGACTGGTGCGGCGAAAGCTGTTACTTTGGTGTTGCCGGAATTGAAAGGAAAATTGACGGGAATGGCTTTGCGGGTGCCAACTCCTGACGTTTCTGTAGTCGATCTTACTTTCAAAACGAGTAAGGAAACTAGCTACAAAGAAATTTGCGAGGCTATGAAAAAAGCTTCCGAGGGTGAACTGAAAGGTATTCTTGGATATACTGAGGATGCGGTGGTTTCGACGGATTTTCAGGGCGACGCGCGATCGAGTATTTTTGATGCAGGTGCGGGACTTGAACTGAATTCTACGTTTTTTAAAGTCATTTCCTGGTATGACAACGAGTGGGGTTATTCTAACCGTGTGATCGATTTGATGATCTCGATGGCCGAGAAAGACGGAATTTTGGGTAAATAGTATTGTAGGGTGGTTCGGCGGGGCGATCGAATGCGAGCACCAATAAATCCAGATTTTCCCGCGCCGAACTTACTATCTCGGTAGACCGCCATAGGTTAAATTGTTGTTATTGTCGATCGCACTCCAATTATGTCTGAACTGCCACCGCTCAACAACGAAACTATTTGGGCTATCCTCAACGAAGAAATGGACGATGCTGCTGTCAACCGCTTAGTTTGGCTGTATCTGGGCTACCGCCCTGATGCGGAGACTGGTAAATGGAACAGTGCTGATGTTGCTAGCGAGTGGCGCGAAGAGTATCCAGAACCGCCGGATTTTATTGATTCTAGGCCTGCGACGGTGAAATTGACGCGATCGACTCCTCCAGAAAACAAGCAGTTACTGAAGGAAAAATTGGGATTTAAGGGCTATAAAATTGGAGAATTCGGGCCGAGACAGACTCGCAGGGCGACGATGGCTAATTGGTTGATGGGTTTTGTCGAAGCTGGGGCTTCATTTAATTGACAGTTGACAGTTGACAGTTGACAGTTGACAGCACTTGACAAAAGAAGGAAGAGGATTGTAGTAATGAATCGTCTGATTTTAATTTCTCGCCTTTAGGGGTTCCGGCTTTAAGCTAATTCTTTATGGTAAGAAAGTATCGAATATTAGGCATTGAAATATTGATCAAAGTCTTGGTCTGTTTCTATTTTTATCTGCCGTTAATTAACAAAAATTAAAGATTTTTAGCGTCATAACAAAGTAAAGTCCGATCGCCCACACCAACATGATCACCAGCAAACCTGACATCCGGCGGTTGGGTGAAGTATTCTAGAGTCGGAACAAAACCATTGTAAGGAAAAATTCATGAAAACAACCACTATATCTCGCTTAACCAGCATTTCCCTAGCTACCCTCATGCTAGTCGGCGTTTCAGTCAATGCGATCGCCACACCAGCCACCATCAAACCCGCAACCCAACTCGCCCAAGCTACCGCCAAAAAGCGCCTCGTCGTCATGGACTTCGACTACGGCACCACCAACAGCTATTACAGTTCCTACAGAGGAGTCGGCGCCGCCAAAGGCATCAGCGAACTGCTAATCAACGAACTCGTCAACAATGGCACTTATACAGTAGTCGATCGCAGCAAACTCGAACAAGTCCTCAAACAAGAAAATCGCACAGGTTCAATGGATGCCGGCACAGCCGCCGAAATTGGCAAAAAACTAGGAGTTGACGCCGTACTCATCGGCACCATTACCAAGTTTAATATCGACAAACAATCCGGCGGTGGCAGTTTCATGGGCATCGGCGGAGGTTCCCAAAAAACCAAAGCTACCGTCCAAATAGACGTGCGGTTAATTGGTACAGATTCAGGAGACATTCTTGCCACCGCCAAAGCAGTAGGAGAAGCCGATCAAAGCGATTCCAATTTTTCTGTTAGAGGCGTTGGTGGCAATTCTGGCAGTAGCAATGAAGATGGACTTTTGAGCGCAGCAGTTGACAAAGCCGTAGCCCAAATGGTAACTAAACTTGCAGAAGTATCTAAGAAATTAGGTTAGGAATTGTGAAATATTTTTAGATTTTAGATTTTGAATTATTCAATCTAAAATCTAAAATTATGTCAGCTATTTTGGCGACGATTGTACCAGCTTGCATTAGTCCTATTTAGGAATCTGCATTATTTTCCATTCTACTAAACTAGATCAAATCTGCTCAATTCAAGTATTAACAGTTTAATTAGCATTGGGATTTGAGTCGGAACCAACAGCGCATTTCCCCTGTTGATCAGGATTGGGAGTCGAATTAGAGACTACCTTAGAAACGGCATCTTGTTCTTGAATCCATCCGATTTGCCCCGCTGGTAGCTTGGCGATTTCTACTCCGACTGTTGATTTAACAGCCGGAGATGGCGAAGAACTTGCCACAGTTGGAGATGGACTGACTGCGGGTGTTGAAACAGTAGAAAAATCCTTATTTAACTTGGGCTTTGGAGAGTTCGATCGCACTATTGCAGGAATCGAACAAACTTTCAATTCCAGCCAATTGCCTTGAGGCGTAAGCTGTTTGTTTATTACCTGCAAAATGCTGCCGGCAGGGACTGTTCCCTTGACAGGCGACTCACCGATTGCGACTTGCAAATCCAGGCGATCGCCCTCTTTATCCAATTCCCCAGTTACAGAACTTTTAATCTCTATAAACGAGCCTTTTTCTAAAGATTTGATCGGAGAAGGTACAGATTCAAAAGTCTTCTCCGGTCTACTTTTAGAGTTAATTAAAGCGCGTTTACCGAAAATCGACTCCCCGGCAGTATCGATCGCCCGACCCACCGGAGGGATGAAAAAATAAGCAAATACACCCCCCAAACCTAACAAAAATACAATTTTCAACAGTAGCGAAAATAGACTTTTGCCCTTGTCCGGTGGCTGTACCAACTCCGTTTTCGGTAGAAAATTAGCATCATCAAAGCTTGGGCTTTCCGTCACAGCGGTTGGCGTATCCTCGCTGTCGGCAATTAATTCGATCGGCACATCTAAAGGTGCGACAGACAATTCCGTCAAAGTATTGCTTTCTTCCCTCAAATGTGCTTGACAGTGAATCAAAGCAACAGTGACGTTATCGTGACCGTTTCTGGTATTAGCAATCTCGATCAGTCGATCGCGCGCCTGAGCAACAGTAATGCTACCGTCAAGAATCGGCAAAATCTCCTCTTCCCAACATTGCTCAACCCGGTCTTTATCGCTCAAACCATCGGAGCACAGCAGCAAAACGCAATCCTCATCCACAGGAAAGCGTTGCACAGTCGGGTGCAGAGTATTGGAAGAAGTAATGCCCAAAGCTTGAATCAGAGCTCCGGCGGCCACTTGTTCCAAAGCATCCCGATAGAGAGAGTAGCCCAAACGCACCTCGCGGCAAGCCACATCGTCATCGAGAGTAACTTGATAGCAGCCAGTGCGGGTAATCCAGTAAGCCCGACTGTCTCCCACGTGGGCGACATAGAGCTCGTGAATGTGTGCTAAAGCCATCACCAGGGTAGTTCCCATGCGCTGGCGGCCTTGGCGGTGTTCGGTGTCGTTGCGACCGGCTATCTTGTCGTTAGCAGCACAAGCGGCGCGTTCCAGCTTGGAAGTCAAGCTCGGCGGGTCCCAATTAGCTTGATGCAGGGGCATTTGCAGCAACTTGTCCCGCAGCACAGTAATCGCCAATTCCGAAGCGACTTCGCCGCCGTCTTGTCCTCCGATACCGTCGCAGACGATCGCACAAGCCGACGATCCCGGAATTCCGGCAAACACCGTACCATCGGGCGGATAGCAAGCATCTTCGTTATGAGCCCTTGCTCTACCGACATCCGTGCCCGTGGCAATCTCAACATGACGATCGTAAAATCGGCCGCATTTTGCCAGAGCTTTATCCAACTGGCCCATCAGTTGTTCGCCGTGGCGGACTTGACCGGCAACCATTTGCTGGCAAAGTTGCCGCAAAAAATTGGCGATCGCCGGGTGAGCATCATCGATCCACTGCTGCCACAATTTGCCCAATTGCGACAAATTAGGCGGTTTGCGATCGGGCTGCAATTCCAGAAACCGAACCAATTGCCCTTCCACCCGCAGCAGTTCAGGAGTCAGCAGAGTCGCAGCCACGCCCTGAGCGATCAACGGCTGCCAAAGTTTGGCAATTTGCCACAGCCAATTGAGCTGTCGCATCGCGGCGGCCCCTTTCCAGGAGTCCGCCAATTCCGGCATTAAAGATTCCGTCACCTTTAAAATAGGTGCATTTTCCAGCAGCCAGATATCTCCCGATAGCTTGCTGCTCCGGGACGATATCAGTCCGTATACTTGAGGTACGTGCAACTGATAGGCAAACAATCTCAGATAAGGAGCGATCGAACTCGAAATCTCTTCGGGCATTTCCGGCAACTGTTCCGGTTGAGTATCGACCAGAAGTCGATCGCGCTTAACCAAATAGCGACCCGCGATCAGATCGCCTGGCTTACACGCTTTGATCCCTTCACCTACAGCCCACAAGTAGTGTTTTGGCACAAAATTTTGCATTAAGGGTTCCTGACGCCTTTTGTCCCAGTGCTGATCTGAACTATTTTAGCGCTTGAACCTCGATGGGTTGATACGTGGCGATTATTTTACACCCCCGCTTTCTCAGCACGCGGGGATTTTTAAGACTTTACAGTGATCATCTCGTGATTTTTCAAGTTCCTAGGATCACCACGCTTACACTTTTAGGTGCTACGTGATTTCTCCAGACAATTTTTTTTGACTTTCCCCCAGTCCAGCGGTTGGTTTTAATGTCTTGTACTGACAAAAACAGTCTACCATTTTGTTGGCGCCCGGATAAATCTGGCGATCGGCTTTCAAGGCTTGAGCCTAGTCCGACGGAACCGAAGTCAAGAAGCTAGAGAGCAAAATATTTTCAGCATATTCCTGAGAGTGCCAATTTCCGCAGCAATCTTAGCCCTGAGCGCGAATCGAGATTTTAGACGAACTGTGATGCTAGGATGCAGATACCTAGAAATCACCTGAGCTAGTAGGTATAAATAAACATAAATTTTGGGTTAGCTCGCGAAGGGCGATCCGTGCCTAGTGGGTTAGTTTCGCAAGTCAAGTTAAATTTAACCTTACCCGCATACCGATGCAAGTCCGCGACAGGAGTCGCGATCAGCACCAAAAATTAGATATTAGTTCAAGCCCCCAGATTCATCTGTGGAATCAATCTAAAATCTACAATCTCAAATCTAAAATCGATCGGCCTCTGTAAGCTGTTGAGTTTCTAAACCATGCCCCTACATGAGTCAAGCGCCTTTCCCGAAAATTTGCCCGATCCGAAGCTGCTGCCCACCGTCGAGGTAGACGAAATACTGACTAAGATTCAGCATTCTCACGGTTACTACTACAAAGTGATGAATATTGAAATTTGGGCGCTGGTGGAAACCTTGGATGCGCTGTTTCCGGGGGCTTGGAGTCAGTTTATGACCAACCGCCAAATTGCGGTAAAACAGTTTTTGGAGCGCGATTCCACTTGTGGGGCAACTCCCAATAATAGCGGGAAAGACGCAGAAACGATGGGGAGTGAGGAAGATTGATCGACGAAGAAGCAAGTTCGGCAGCGGATGCAAGCAACGGATGTAACGGATTGAAGGAAGAAGGAAGATTTTCTTAATCTCCCCGTCTCCCCTCTCCCCATATCCCTCTCTCCCTTTCCCCTTAGAGGTTAATTTTGGCATCAACACGGGGAAGTCCCATGCTGTAGTTGACAGCGCGGCTGTTGAGGTTGTAGCTGATTTGGCCTTTCTGTAAGAACGATCGCACCAAATGCTCCAATTCCGAACCGATGCGGCGGAGGTTGTATTCAGTCAAGTCTTCGCCCTCGTAAGCGTCTACGAGTTGGTCGAATTTGGCATATACCTGTTTGACTGACTCGTCGTTCCAGTTGAGTTCGTTGTCTGGGTCAATGTCGATCGTCAAAAGGTCATTGCTGGGTACGAGTTCGTTGTCTTCGAGGATGGCGGTATAAATGCGAATATGGCGGGTTGTGGACTTGAGCTGCATGAGTTCTTATTTGTAAAGATTTTTTCCTGAACTTATTGTAATGGGTCAAAGACCCTTGCAGGAGAGTAAGTCGCCTATTGTGCGATCGATCGGGATATCTCACTCCCCCTCCGACTTCAAGGCAAAGACTGGGGATCGGTAGTTTTGAGACCTACTTAATTCAAGACTAAAAACGAAAGCTTTCGCAAGGTATAATAGTTCAGAATTGGCATAGGAGGACAAGGTGGAAGGCAAGAGATTTATTCACTCCCTGCAACTGCAAAACTTCCTTTCCTATGGAACTGAGGGGGAAACAATTGAACTGCAACCATTAAACGTGTTGATCGGTAGTAACGCATCTGGCAAGTCTAACTTAATTGAAGCGATCGCACTTTTGAAGGCAACAGCTACCGACTTAGTTGCTCCGATTCGTCAAGGGGGAGGCATCAGCGATTTTTTGTGGAAAGGCGAAAAAGGTATTCCCACAGCAAAAATAGAGGCTATTTTAGATTACCCTGAACGAACGATACCACTGCGCTATCAGATTAGTTTTACCGCAGTCGGTCAAAGACTTGAGGTAGTGGACGAAGCTATAGAAGATATGGAATCGCGCGATAGTTCTGAAAGCGAGCCATTTTTTTATTACCGTTATAGCGATCGGGGTCGTCCAGTTATCAACGTTACAGAGGACAACGAGCAGCAACCAAGAAAGCTGCGGAATCTGCGGCGAGAAGATATCATTCCCGATCAATCTATCTTATCTCAAAGAAAAGATCCCGAACAATATCCAGAACTATCATATCTGGGCAATAAATTTGCAGACATTGGTTTATATCGTAACTGGCAGACAGGGAGAGATTCAGTACCTAGAAAGGCTCAGCAAACTGATTTACCAGAACATCCACTTCTAGAAAATGGTGGCAACTTAGGACTGGTTTTAAACAACTTACAGTATCAATTAGGAAGCAGGCAGATTATTGAAAAATTACAACTGTTCTACGATGCAGCGGAAGAACTGAGTATCAAGATTTATGGCGGCACTGTCCAGATATTTATCCGCGAAACAGGATTGATTCAGCCAATACCCGCAACTCGTTTATCAGACGGTACGCTGCGTTATTTATTCTTAATAGCTTTACTCCTAGATCCAACTCCACCGCCACTTATCTGTATTGAAGAACCGGAGATTGGCTTGCATCCCGACATTTTGCCTGCGATTGCTGAAATGTTGATCGAAGCCTCACAGCGCACACAATTGATTGTGACAACTCATTCGGATGCTTTGGTGTCGGCGCTGAGTCCTGAGTCTGTGTTAATATGCGATCGGGATAATCGAGGAAGTCACCTAAGTCGCCTCGATCCAGAACGGCTAAAAAAATGGCTTGAGAATTACAGTTTGGGAGACCTCTGGCGGATGGGAGAAATCGGGGGAAACCGATGATAAAGGAGGTTCGCATTTACATCGAAGGTGGCGGCGATGGCAAGAATACAAAGGCATCGCTTCGACAAGGATTTAGCAGTTTTTTCAAACAACTTGTGGAGGTTGCCAAAAGCAAGAAAATTAAGTGGCAGATCATTCTCTGCGGTTCTAGGAATCATGCTTTCAGGAATTTTAAGAATGCTTTGGCAGATCACCCAAATGCCTTTGTTATCCTTCTGGTTGACTCAGAAGCACCTGTGGTAAAGCAGTCGCCTTGGGATCATTTGAAGTCGAGGGATAATTGGGATTCGCCTGGGGTTGATGACACTCATTGCTATCTAATGGTTCAAGCGATGGAAGCTTGGTTGATGGCTGATATTGATACTTTGAAAAGATTTTACGGGCAGGGATTTAAAGAAAATGCGATTTCTAAGAATACGAATGTAGAGAAGATTGAAAAGGATTTGTTAGAACCAAGTCTGAAAGCAGCTACCCGCGACACAAAATCGAAAGGCGAATATCAAAAGATACAGCACGCTTCCAAGCTGTTAGAAATGTTGGATATTGATAAGGTTCGCAAGGCTTCTTCAGAGTGCGATCGAATTTTTACCACTCTCACCGAACTCATGGAACAAGGCAACTAGAACGACTTACGGCGAGGGCCCAGAAACCGGGTTTTTTCGCGAAAATATTTCGTTTCAGTCCGCAGATTTGGCAAAAAACCCGGTTTCTTTAGTCGTAGTGCGTAAATCCAGAAATATAAGGACTGAAGTCCTTACTACAAACATCGCACTTCCATTTATTCGTGAGTTGTCCCGTCTGGCATAATTGCACCTGCGAGTTTAGCATTTGCTATATTTGCTCCAACCCAGTTGGCATCTTTCAGGTTAGCTTTTTCTAGCTTTGCATAACTCAAATTTGCTCCGCATAGGTTTGCTGAAGTTAAGTTTGCTCCACTCAAGTTGGCATTGTGAAAGTTAACTCCAGAGAGGTTTAAGCCACTTAAGTTTTGACCGTTAAGATTAGCTTGCTGTAGACTCGATCCGATCAAACTTACCCCTTTCAAATTTACGTCTGTCAGGTTGGCTCCATCAAGGTTTACTCCTACTAAACTTACTCCATTCAACTTAGCCCCACTTAGAGTTGCAGAAGATAGGTTAACTTTAGTTACTTTGGCTTGACTTAAATCTGCTCCTGTCAAATTTGCGCTATTTAGACTTGCCTGAGTTAGGTTGGCACTAATTAAATTGGCTGTAGTCAAGTTTGCACTATTCAATTGTGTCTCGCTCAATTTTGCTTGACTTAAATTCGCTTGAATCAGTCTTGCATAATTCAAATTTGCCTTAGTTAAGTTAGCGCCACTAAAGTTAGCTTGAATCAAATCGGCTTGTTGCAGGTTTGTGGATTTCAAGTTTGCCCCTTGCAGGTTAGCTCCAATCAAGTTAGCCTTCACTAGGTTGGCATTACTCAGGTTGGCATTGCTCAGGTTTGCTTGACTGAAACTAATGGGATATTCCAGAGTTTTTCCGCTCAAATCCACTCCGGCTAAGTTAATCCCTGTAAAATCTCGTTCTCCCTCCTTATACCGCCGCAAAAATTCCTCAGCAGTGATAGCAGGTTCCTGAGTTTCTGAAACAGAATCATCAACATCCTGATCAACTTCCAAGTTATCCGCCTTCACAGGATTAGCAACAGACTCTCCCGCTGATTTTTCCCGCAATTGGTTGTCAACCCGATCGCTAAATCGCCTCAAAACCTCAGCATCATCAACCTTCTGAGCCACATTCTCCGTGCTTTTCACCGCATTTTCAACATGATACCTGTCCACAAAACTTTGCAACCCAGCATTATATCCTTGTCCTACCGCCTGAAATCTCCATTCACCATTCTTTCTGTACAATCGCCCAAATTCCAAAGCCGTTTCTTGCGAAAAAACCTCTTTTAAATTATACCGAACCAACTCGCTCCCAGTCTCCAAATTATAAAGCCGGATAAACGCATTTCTAACTTGACTAAAATTTTGATTCTTAACCTGTCCTTCGTGAACAGTAACAACAAACACAATTTCTTCAACAGCGGCATCAATCCGATTCAAATCCACATAAACCGTCTCGTCATCGCCTTCGATTTGTCCGGTTATGTTGTCTCCCGAATGTCGCACCGCACCGTCTGGCGAGGTCAAGTTATTGTAAAATACAAAATACTTTTCGTCTGGAATTCGACCGTCAGCGCCTAACATGAAAACAGATGCGTCAATGTCGTAGTTTTGTGCTGCTTGGCTGACTTGCCACCCCAGGGCGATCGCAACTTTATTAAAATCAGGAGCTTCTTTAGAAAGATTGAACCTTTCACCCTTAGTTAATTGAATACTCATGTGCGATAATTCCCTTACCTCATAAATGGTATAATTATCTCATCTATGTTAACCCGATCGCAAATTGGATTTTATCTCGAAGACATCGAAACCCCAATTGGCAGAACCGTCAATTTAACTCTTACCGGACTCATTCTTTTATCTTCCGCCAGCTTCATCGCCGAAACTTACCCGCTTTCGGAGTCTGTTAGAATTAATTTCCAAGCTCTCGATACTGTTCTTTTAATCGTTTTTACAGTTGAGTATTTATTACGGCTGTGGTGTGCCGAAAATCGAGTTAAATTTATTTTTAGTTTTTTTTCAATTATTGATTTACTGGCAATATTACCATTTTTGCTGGGATTTGTCAACGTCAGTTTTATCAGAATTTTTCGCTGGTTTAGAATTCTCCGACTCATCCGCTTTCTGGAATTAAAAAATTCGGTTTTTCGCATCAGCAGCGAAGATGGCGTGATTTTTTCCCGGATTTTATTTACTTTGCTGGCAATAATTTTTGTTTATTCTGGTTTGATTTATCAAGTCGAACATCCGGCAAATCCAGAAAATTTTGGAACTTTTTTGGATGCTGTTTATTTTTCAGTTGTCACGATGACGACGGTGGGATTTGGTGATGTTACTCCGATTTCGGAATCTGGTCGTTTTCTGACTATTTTGATGATTTTGACAGGAATTGCTCTGATTCCTTGGCAATTGGGGGATTTGATTAAACAATTAGTTAAAACGGCTAATCAGGTAGAAACTGTTTGTACAGGTTGCGGTTGGTGTGTACACGATGCTAATGCTAGATTTTGTAAAATGTGCGGCAGTCAATTAGATAATGGTTGACTGTTGACTGTTGACTATTGACTGTTACAGCAGTTTTCAGGTAGGGACACAGCATTGCCGTTTCCCTACAGAAGATTGCCTCTAATTTAGATGTAGCAGTATTTTTCATAATAACCAATAACCAATAACCAATAACCAATAACCAATAACCAATAACCAATAACCAATAACCAATAACCAATAACCAATAACTCATAACTACTGACTACTGACTACTGACTTCTTTAAGCTAAGGGTAACAATATTTCAAATTCGGTGCCAATTCCTAATTCGGATCGCATTCTGAATGCGCCGCCGTGTTTTCCCGTCACGATTTGATAGCTAACGGCTAAGCTGGTTTCTTTCAGGGCACGTTTTTCGGTAGAGAAGGATTCTAAGATTTTTTTGTACTTGTTGGGTGACATTCCTGGGCCGTTATCTGCTATGCGAATCGAAACCCAGCGCTCGTGAAGTTTGTCCAAGTCGATCGCAGATTCTGGACAGCATACTTGAGTCACAATGTCAATCTGAGGCTGGCGATCGAAGTCTCTGATTCCTCCACCGTTGAACTCTTTCGCCAATTCTTGACCGACTGCTTGGTTAATTAATGTATTAATAGCATTGGTCAAAATATTCATAAACACTTGGTTTAGCTGTCCTGCATAGCACGGTACTGGCGGCAGATAGCCGTAGTTTTTCACTACTTTGATTTCCCTGGTCAAATGACTTTTTAGCAGCAATAGTATGCTATCTATATTGGCGTGCAAGTCTGCCGGTTTGGGATAAACATCGTCGATGTGGCAGAAGTTTTGCAAACTGCTTGCTAACTTGCTCAAACGTTCGGCTCCGGCTTTGATGCTGCCAACTGTTCTGAGGAAATCGCTTTGCAAAAAGTCATAGTCTATCTCTTCTTTGAGCCGTGCTATTTCTGGCGGGGGATTGGTACAGTGCGCGTCGTAAACTGAGAGCAACTCCATTAAGTTTTTGCTGTAGTCACTGACGTAGGTTAAATTACCCCAAATAAAGCCTACTGGATCTAAAATTTCGTGGGCGACTCCGTTGACTAAACGGCCTAAACTAGCCATTTTTTCGCTTTGAATCATTTGTGTTTGGGCTCTTTCGTAGCGGACTTGGGTTTCGATGCCGCGAATTTGCCAGTAGGCGATGTTTAATGCGTGAGGGTCTAAGAGCCGATAAGATTGGTCGTCGATTTGGACTACGATGGGTTCTGACTGCAATTCGGGCGATCGACGCAGAGCTTGTGGAGCTGCTGTCAAAATGGTTGTATTCTCTGCAAGCAATAATATTTCGACGCGAGCGTAACTGTAGAGAACTTTCAGCGGCAGGTGCAAAAATAGCTCTGGGCCTTGGGGTTTGAGCAAATATTCCAGCAGTTGCCTGCGGGATATCATACCAGCCAACTCTCCTGCTTCCAGCAAGACGGCTCCCGGCACTAGGGGATGCTGTTCAAATATTTCGGCAACTGCGACGGCCAAGTAGCTCGATTTAACCTGAAAGTGATACAGGGGCAAATCCCCCAGGGTAGACTCTAGGGAAAGGTCTTGATTTCTGCCTTCGGAGAGAGAAGGGCTAAGTAGTTTGGAACTGAATGTATTTGCCACTGGAAATTTTAGTTGCCGAAACACGCTGGAAATTGAAATGAAAACATAATGCTAAGCTAGCCTATCATTTCACTTTTTTGAGCGAACCTGGAGACAGTTCTTGAGTTAATCATGTTTTGCGAATTATTGGCAGGAGAATTTCAAATTCGGTGTTCTTGCCAAGTTGCGATCGCAAATTCAGTTGACCGTCGTGCTTTTCTGTGACGATTTGATGGCAGATAGCCAGCCCCATACCGCTGCCTTTGCCTGCGGGTTTCGTGGTAAAAAATGTCTCAAATATGTGCTGCTGATTTTCTGGGGGAATGCCAGGCCCGTTATCGGCTATCCCAATGGCCGCCCACTGGCCCTCTGCGGTTTCTACCACTTTAGTCGTAATTTGGATTTGTGGCTGCCAGTTGTCCGCGCACTCTGTATCTAGTTCGCGATCGGCTACATACTCTGTCAGGGCGTCGAGAGCGTTAACCAACAAATTCAAAAACACCTGACTCAACTGACCGGAGTAACCGCTAACTAGCGGCAGATAGTCGTATTTTTTTACCACTTTTATGCCATTTTTTAATCGGTTTTTCAGAATTAACAGCGTCACATCCAAGCATTCGTGAATGTCTATCTCCACGGGCTTTGTCTCGTCCATGTGAGAGAAGTGGTGCAGCCCGTTAACTATGTTTAGCAATTGCGAGGCTCCCAACTTCATCCCTTCTAAGGTGACTGGCAAATCTTCTTCTAAAAAATCAAATTCTATTTCTTCTTTGAGGGCATCAATTCGAGGACACGGTTCCGGATATTCTTCTTGATAAGCCGACATGAGTTGAAGCAAATTTTCAAAATAGGACAGCAGAAAAGTCAAATTTCCCCAAATACAGTTCAGCGGATTTCTAATTTCGTGAGCTACTTCTGCTACAATTCTGCCTAAACTCGCCATTTTTTCTGTTTGGATGAGTTTGGCTTGGGTTTGTTTTTGGAGCAACTTATTTGTGATTTGGTGAATTCTGGATTGAGCGACCATTAATTGGTGTGCGTCTAACAGTTTGTAAGTCTGGGGTGCAACTTCCACTACTACGGGTTCGTAGACTAATTCTGCTAACCTATAAAGAGATTCCGAGGCGGCTTCTACTATTAATTTACTGCCGGGAAGCATCAGCAGCTCTTGCTTGGAAAATCTGTACAAGACCTCTATCGGTCGCTTAAAAAACATTTCTAACCCGTAGCGCCTGTTAATTTTTTCATAAAAATAACGCCTGGATATCATGCCGGCAAAATTACCCCGCTCGGTCAAAATGACGCCGGGAAGCATGGAATTTCCTTCAAAAGCCTGGGCTACTTCTTTTGCTTGTTGGGTTAAGTCAATTTGACAGTTGTAGAGCGGCAGGTCGAGGAGAGTTGATTCTAACGAGATATTCCAAGTACAAATCTCAGGTATATGCAACACTGATAACTCCGAGCTAATCTGATGCACAGCAAACATAGATGAAACCCCTGTTAAATTTTGTATTGATGGATAAGTTAAGTTGCTATTAATTGGTAAAGGGTAATTGGTAGCAAGTAATTGCTAATTGGTCAAACTACAACAGCACCCAATGGGAAAATCCAGATCGCCCAGGCATTGTCTGCTAAAGATTTTATTTCTAAATCAATGTTAAACAATCGAAGCTTTTGTGGAACTTACGGAGCTCTGCTGTCAGCTTTTTACCATGATATACCCTGCGATTGCGTGTTTTCCGAAACTATTAAAAATTTATCAAGGGATTTTTGTAATTTATTATATCATTTTTCGGTGCTGGTAGGGAATTGGAGAACAGCGATAGCGGGGATGGGTGAATATACGGGCATTGATCGAGGGATTGAGGGCGCGGATGCGATCGTCTAAGAGACTTGAGATCCAAACGGTCAAGACGGAGGCAAAAATCGGCAGATTTACGCATTTAAGCAAGAACGCAAATGCAGGCAAGTTTCCAACCTCCGATGGTCGTCAGTTTTTTGCAATTCTTTAATCTGCAATTCTTTCAACTAGATCAGCAGGATTCCCCCACCATACCGCCTCGGTTGGTGGCGGGTCGGACAAGCGAGTGACGCTTGTGATTGCACCGCCAATAAAATCGACAAGCGCAGCTTCCGACACTCTAGGCGGGGCACTCGCGAACGAACAAGATTTATTTCCAACATGGTTGCTTTTTCAAACTTCAACAGGTATAGTAGTCGCAGAGTTTGTTGAAGCCATGAATCAAGTTATCACCGCGAAGCTAAAGTTAAATCTCACCGCCGAACAGAAGTTGGCGGTGCGTGATACCGCGCTGGCTTACCGTGATGCCTTGAACTATACTGCTATGGTCGCTTTTAAAAATAGCAAGTCTAGTAATGGTGCTAAATTGCAGAAGCTTGTCTACAGTCACCTGCGTTCCGAGTTTAGGTTAGGCGCACAGATGGCGTGTAACGTTCCCAGACAGGTGGCGGCAACGCTTAAATCCTTATTGACCAAGGTCAAGCAGAACAATGAAGCGATCAAAAAAGGACATACCAAGAAGCGTTTTAAGGGGCTTGACAAAGCTCCTAGATACGCATCGCGGACTGTGACCTTGAATTATCAGCGAGACTACTCGTTCAAATCTGACCAGCAAGTCAGTATTGGAACGCTAAACGGTCGGATTTTTGTACCTTACGAAGGCTGGAATAAGCACCTAAACTTAATTAAAGTCTGCCCTAATATTGGAGCAGCAAAGATAGTTTACCAGCGTTCTTCCAAGACTTACTACTTAATGGTAAGTATTGAAATTGAACTACCAGATATCGAGCCAACGTCTATTACTCGAATCTCTGGTGTTGATGTTGGGATGAGATACCTAGCAGTAGAAACAGACCTGAACAATAAGTCTATATTCTATTCTGGTAAAGCGTCTCGACACAAGGCTAACCAATATCAGAAGGCTCGGAGAAGTTTACAGCGTAAAGACACCCGTTCGGCGAAGCGACGACTAATCGCATTGTCGGGACGGGAGAGACGGTTTATCGCTGACGTAAACCACCAAATAAGCAAAGATATTGCCCAACCTAATAGCTTGATTGGACTAGAGAACTTGACCGGAATCCGTGACAGAACTAAGTCCAAGTCTGGCAAGAAAGCAAGCAAGAAACAGCGCAGGGCGAATCGAAACAAGGCTAAATGGTCGTTTGCCGAATTGCACGGCTATATCGACTACAAAGCTAATTTGATTGGCAGTTTAGCGACCAAAATTCCAGCACATTATACTTCTCAAAGTTGCCCCAAATGTGGGCATACCTCGAAGGCTAATCGACCGAACAAGGGGCTAATGTTTCGCTGTGAATGTTGTGGTAATAAATTACACGCTGATTTGGTTGGGGCGCGAAACATTGCAATGAGAACGTTGCTCGTTCGGCAAGACTGGACGAGTACGGGGAGCTTGTCAGTATCCCCCGATGTGTCGCGCAATGAAACTAAAGCTGATATCCTGCAAAGGTTTTCAGGATTGCGGTGGAGCGTAGATACAAGCCCTCATCATATCGGTACTCCGATTGATGACGGGTAATTGACTCTGCAATTCTAAAATCTAACATCTAAAATCTAACATCTAAAATCTAACATCTAAAATCGTTTCAGGGTTCCACCTCCGGCCAGAGGCGTTCTAGTTGATAGCGCCAAGCGGCGAGAGTCTGTTCGCGAGACTCTCGCCCAAGTTCCATTTCGCCCATCAATCCCTCTGCGTAGAAACGGTCTAAAGTCTGAAGGGTAGTTTCTATGGACTGTCCCTGCATCTTGGCAGCTTTGATGATTTGACGGATGCGGCTTTCTATCAAACCGCCGAAAAAGTCGGACAAACCTCGTTCTTGCAAAGCTAGCAGTCTGGCGATGGCGGCCGAGAAATCTGGGGCGGCGAGTGTGGCGCAACTGTGCTGAAATACTCCCCACAAAACGTTTTGATGTATGGCGTAGCGAGTTTCGAGGGTGGTGTCAAAGTTAGCTTCTAGCAGTTGATCTAAAAACGGTTGAGCTTCTTCGGCATCGGCGATGGGTAGCAAAATCCGCAGCCAAGTTCCGTCTTCTGAAAGCAGGACTAAGAGGCGAAATTTGGGGGTTTGGACTTGCCAAGAAGTAGCGGCGGGCTTCTCAACATTTTCGCCGAATAAGTCTTTAAGGGTATTGCTAATTTCTTCGGGAGTCATGGCAATTTTAGATTTGAGATTTGAGATTTTAATTGTCAAAATTTATGACATTTTACCAGTATCCCCTACTATTAAATCAATTGAAAATTGATTTACGGCAGCCAGCGAGGATGATAGCCGGCAAAGGGAAGTTCTTCGGGCTGTACTTTTGCGGGAGAACTGTCTGCGGGTATTTCTAATAAGGGTAGCAGCCAGAGGCGGCTGGTGGCGATCGACTGTCCGCTATCATTGCGGGGACTGTCTCCTGCTGTGGGTTTGGCTGTTGTGACTGATTGATCGAAAATTAATGCCAGTCCGTCGGGAGATAAACTGATTTGGGTATCTAATTGGTTGGGCAAAATGAGCAGCGGTTTGATGGTTCCTACTAAACGAGTGCCTTCTTTTTTGAGGTCGATGGCGGCGATGAAAGGCTGTTCTTTGTAGCTTTCTGTTTCGAGGCGTTGGGCTAACAAGCAGTAGAGACGCTGGAATTGATTGTCTTTGTTTTTGCGGGGGTCGAAATAAACGGCGATGATGCTGCCGGGAATCCGCAATATTTCTTGTTCTGCGCCTTGGTTGTCTAAGATAAAGAGCGATCGAGTAAAGTCGCTGTTGTATTTAACGTAGGCGGCGGCGGAGTTGTCGCGGGCCATGCCTAATACTTGTTCGTATTTTGGCAAAAATTCTACTGGGTCTGCTTCGGGTGTGAGGGGGACGATCGCTAATCCTTGTTTTTGAGATATTACCATCGATGTGCTGTCAGGGCGAATCATAAAATCTCCGCCTTGTTGATTTTCCAAGGGTTTGGGCGCCACTTTTTCTGACAAAATCCAAGGACTGAAATCGCCGGGATTGCGGCGGTTGAGGCGCTGGACAATGATGATTTTTCCGTCGGCTGAGAGGTCGAATTTGAGGTTTTGGTAATCTTTGGAGTCTAAGAGTTTGTCGATTCTACCTGCTGGTTGCGCTGGTTGGGCTTCCGATCCGGGGGATTGGGGATTGAGGCCGGTGGTGACTGTAAATAGTTCTTGATTTAGGGTGCCGCCAGTACGGGCGATCGATCGATCTGTGGCTGAGAATAAAATGCGATCGCTGTCTGGATACGGTTTAAAATCGGTGACAACTAAATCTTTGGGAGTCAGCGGTATCGGTTTCGAGTCGCTGCTGGTGAGATTGACTAGCATTAATCTGCTTTCTGTTTCGCCTTGGACACCGATGTAAGCAAAAGCTCGATCGCGACTGCGAAAGGAACTGCTAAACGGCTGCATTGGCGTGCCTTTATATTGGTTGTTTTCTCCGAAATACTTGTCGGTTGCGCCGGCGAGTTTTACTGTGTAGGTAACGCCGTAGGGTGCGGGATCTTTGAGGGTGTAAGCCATACGGCGGCCAGCCCAGCTAAATTTACCGGGGAGTGGCGGTTCTAGCTTTAAGTTTTCCTCGACGGTGGAGTGGTTCATCGGCCGAAAGAAGTTGAGAATAAAGCCGGTATCTGCGGCGCCGATTTGTTTGTTTTCCCAGCTAAATTCTCGCACTCTGGGCGCTGTGCGATCGCCACTCAGCAGCAGCAGTCCCATTAAGACGCTCAGCAGTAGGATCAGGAAAATCGCCGTGCGGTCGATCGGCTGTTTGAATGGCAGAATACCGAAGAATGAAGGATTAAATTTTTTGTTAAAAATATTCATAAATCTTTCTCTCCTCTTGCTGCTGAAAATTAATTGCCAAATTTTCCCTCTTAAATTTTACAGTCCCGGACGCACTCCCGACCCTCAGAAACCAGTTTTTTTTTACCATGATAAAGGCTGTCACCTCTGTATTTTGGCAAACAACCCGGTTTCTGAAAGTTGTGGTGTATCCATGACTGAATTCAACTGACAATTCTTAACTGCGCAGCCAGCCCGTTCCTTTTAGGGGTGGGATAGGCGCTGCGAATGCAAGTCGCCGTTCCATTAATATTGAGGATGCTCCTTTTTGTTTACTGAAACAGTTGATTGATAGGTATTAAATCCATCGGTGAAATTTTATCGATCGGTAGCCCGCCACCCAGAGACATTCTCACACCAAGTATGATTGCTAGTACCCCTAAAAACAGTGCTGTCAACTTCATATCCTCCCAAAAACAAGTTAGCCCTTCTTTCCAAAGACCGTAGGTAGTTACTAAATAAGTAGGAAGATCCCCGACAGCTACAGCAATCACAGCACCTAAATTACCCATGAAATGATATCCTACTGGGATGCCAATAGCAATACTCAAGAAAGTTGCCAGATTGCCCATAGCTCCGTACTGAGATTTTCCGACAGCTAACAAACAAGAACCCATCAAATTGTGGAGAGTAGTGTGCCAGATACCTAAAGCCAAGATTGGCATCATCCAAGATGCTGCGATATACTCTTTCCTGTACAGTGTTAAAATTAGTTGATCTCCAAAGCTCACAAAAATTGCTAAGCCTATAGCCAAAGGTATCAGAATCAAGTTGCGGTTTTTGATGATTTTGGCGCGCAATTCCTCACGAGGCAAGTCTGCTAGCATCGAAATAGAGGGAAAAATTACCCTACCTGCGAGGGCGATGATCACTTGGCGCGGCATATCGCCGAGGGTAAAAGCGATGCCGTAAATGCCCAACATTGTTAAAGTAAAGATTTTCCCTAGAACTAGGCGATCGGCTTGAGAGCACAGAAAAAATAAAATCGTAGATAAAAATATCCATTTTCCATAAGAAAATATTTCTCTAGCGGCTTCTTTATCCCAAGCGAAGCGGTTTGACTTGCCGGGAATCAAAAAATGGCTCCATACTAACTCTATTATAGAGTTAGCAAAACCGCCGATGAGGATGGCCCAGATTGTGGGATGGAAAAAAGCCCATACAACCATCACTGTAGTAGAAATTGCCTGTATGACCAACTCAAAAAGCACTACTTGCTTGACGCTCATTTTGCGTTCGAGGGTGGATACAGAAGTGGATTTGAATCCTCCTATTAGGGTATTTATACTTATGCAGGGAAGCAACCACAGGAGACGGGGCTCTTCATAGAAGTTAGCAACTGGCCAGGTGATTATCATTAAACACAACCACACAAACAAGCTGCGAAGAACTTGCATTGTCCAAGCGGTGTTGAGAAATTCTGGCTCGTTCCCGCGCTTGTTTTGAATGATACTTGGGCCCAAACCTATGTCTGTGAATAGGTGGACACCTGTGATGAAAACGTAGGCTAGACCCATCAAACCAAATAGTTCGGGCAAAAGCAGGCGGGTCAAAATTAGGTTGCTGGCAAATCGGATAATTTGACTGCTTCCATAGCTGGCGATCGTCCAGAATGCGCCTTTGATAGCTAATTTTTTTTCTGATGACATATACTCTAAGCTTATTTCCTAATTATGAGTCTAGTTGCTGAATTTGTTATTGGCAACTGTTACAGGATGCTGCTGCCAATGTTGTAGTTGAATTTACCGTATCTTAATTTACGTAGACAGGAATATGCCCGGAATGCTCATCCCGTAATCTCAAAGGTACAATTTGATCCCCTAGTTGCTCCTTGTCTAATAATCATAAGGGTTTTTCGGTTCGGGAATTGGTTTGAGGGAGGATGCTTGAATGATTAATTTGCGCTTACCTTGTAGTTCTTCTACGATTGTTTCTCCTTCTATTTCTAGCCAACTGTCTGGGGGAAAAGAGGCGCGGCTTTGACCGATCGCTAATTTGACAGGCAACCCGATCGGATAGGCATCCGCCGCGCAGCAGGTAATGATGAAACGCCCGATCCACATATATTGTTCTGCGATATTGGGCGGGTGAATTACAAATCCTTGAACCTTGACTTTTTGACCTCTGTATGTATCTGGTTCTGGATTAAAATTTAACAGCCGCACCCATTCCACGAGCGATCGCCTTTCAGGCTTTGTAATATTGCGAAATTCTTGTGGTTGCAGTCTAGTGATGGGCAGAGATTCGGTGAGGCCTCGTTCCAGTGCTGTCTGGCTGGTAAATGTGCGGGGCGTTACTACTAAACCGATTAATGCGACGCTCAGCATTAAGGTGCTGCCGATGCTGGGGGGAAATAAAGTAACGTGTTCAACTTCTGTGATTCTGGGAGATTTATTGGCTGGGGATGTCCGCGATTGCTTTAATTGCTGCTTGGCGCGATCGAGCTTTAAGAGTTCCCAAATTTTAAATCCACCAATCACCATTAAGCCGATTCCTCCGGCTACAGTCAAGCCAAAGTAATTGGGGTGAATCAGAATGCTTAATTTGCCGGTGATCCAATATTTGAGGAGTAATATTCCCCATCCTAAGATAGCTAGGGCATCCAGCCAGGGGCTAAATTTTTTAAGGTTCATTTTTTAAGAGTCATTGGTCATTGGTCATTGGTCATTGGGAATCTATTCTTAGTTGTGCATCCGGGCTAATTTTAACCTAGATACAAGTTGACAGCGAGAGTCATTAAAAAGGTTAACTGAGCTGCCAAAATCATTAAGTAAATTACGGCTCTACCTTTAAAAATAGATAGCATTAAACCGATACCTTTGAGGTCAATCATCGGCCCGAAAACGAGAAATGCTAACAGCGAACCGCTGGTAAATGTGGCTGCAAAAGACAGGGCAAAAAAAGCATCTACTGTAGAACAAATCGATACGACCGCGGCTAATAGCAGCATAGCGATAATCGAGGAAACGGGGCCTTGACCGAGGTTGAGAATTAGTTCACGGGGTGCGCCAACTTGAATGATAGCGGCGATCGCACTTCCGATGACCAAAACTCCTCCCAATTCGCGCAACTCCTGTACCATACTATCTAAAAGCAGGCGCAGACGCTCTTTAGAAACCGGGTGAAACATAGATGAACGTTTCGAGGTTTTGTCTGTTTTGCCTGTTTGTAAAGGCTTCCAGTCATCTTTTAGCAAAGATTCGATCGGCACTGCACCCCCCTGACCGAGCATAAATGTTCCCGACTGCAACAGTAGCGGAGTGTTGGCTGGGGCGAGGTTTTGTTCGGAAAACTCTGGTTTTGGGAGGGGAATCGCGCGGGCTACAGAGGGGTGTAACAGAGGGCGCAAGTCGGCTTGAACACTGAACACCCAGCCGATAATTGTGGCTATTACCAGAGAAAAGACTACCCGCAAAACTACAATTTCTGGCTGATCGCGAAATGCCGTCCAAGTCGCCCAAATTACCACGGGATTGATGGTGGGGGCCGCAAGTAAAAAGCCGATCGCCGCTGGTGCGGGTACTCCCTGCATCAGCAACCTGCGGGCTACGGGCACGTTACCGCACTCGCACACGGGAAACAAAAAGCCGATCGAACTACCGATCAAAGCCGCCAGCAGCGGGTTTCGCGGGATGCGGGATACGAGTTTGCGTTCGTCTACAAACCCCAGCAGCAAACCTGAGAATAAAACTCCCAGCAGCAGAAAAGGTATTGCTTCTACTAACAAGCTGAGAAAAAGGGTAAAAGCATTGTTTAACTGATTCGTTATAGCTGGTTGCATCGATCGCCTACTGGTAAATTGCTATCTAGTTTCACGTATTTTGCTGAGTCCCTGTCGATCATACCTGCTGCACAGCACTAAGTTTAAAATTCCGTTGAAACTTTTTGGCGATCGTCCTCAATGTTATAGCAACCATTAAAAGTTGCAAATTCCAGCGCCGGACACGGCAATGTCGGATCCCTAGCACTGATCGCCTATAATCTCTATATTTCAACACGAGAATAATAGTCGTTAAAATTAATTTTATATTTTTCCTATCAATCGGATAACTTTTTATTTAATTGGCGCGAATTATGACAAAAATTCACAAAAATTTCATTAGTTCAAATGTCGCCAAATAGTTCGCTAAGTTGACCTTTTGTAACAAAAAAATCATGAAAGTGGCAAGCTTGTTTAGACAGCTAGACTCTATTGAGAAACCTAGCGGGGGTATTTGAAAATCGCGCAATTATGATTTTCCTGTATCATCAATTAATGATAATTTTCAGTAAATTTAGGTTATTATTAACAACAGGTTAAGGTTTTAGCCCAAGGTTAACTAATAGTTAAATACTCCAAATAACAGTTAATACGCCTCAAGCCGATATAAAATAAAGTCAGGCATAATCGCCAGAGCGCATCTATCTCGGTCATGCTCGAACTTGCCTAATACTTGGAGTGGTAAAATCCCATTTTCCACCATAAGTTTTTTGTGTAATTTAAAATGCTGTTTGCCAGAGGGATGTCGGCCAAAGCACTCAGCTACTCACCGACTGAGCTTTGGTAGCTGAATGTCTGCTGGCAAATAAAAACCAAAAAAAGCGTGCTGATGAATTTATGTTAAATAATTCCTGCGTAGAAAGACCAGTACAACCCGCGTCCGAAGCTGACTCTGGAGAACTTCGTTTAGACTCTACTCTCCAAGAATTATCGCTTTACGATTTTCAAGTAGAAGCTACGGATTTCGGGATGAAAATTTCCCAGATGTTAGAAGCTAATCCGCTGTTACCGGGAGTCATTGTGACCCATCAAGGTAAATTTGTCGGCATGATTTCTCGGCGGAGATTTTTAGAATTTCTCAGCCGTCCTTTTGGAAGAGAATTATTTTTAAAACGACCTGTGAAGGCTTTATACCGCTTTGCTGAAATTGAGACTTTGATTTTTCCTAGCAATACTTTAATTGTCGATGCAGCCCGGAAATCGCTCCAGCGCTCGAAAGAACTGCTTTACGAGCCGATTGTGGTTCAAGTATCGCCCCAAACTTATACTTTGGTAGATGTACGCGAACTGTTAGTGGCGCAGTCAAACATTCACGAATTAGCGACAAAATTGCTGAGGCAACAAACTCAATCTCAACTAATTCAAACCGAAAAATTAGCCAGTTTGGGGCAAATGGTAGCTGGAGTCGCTCACGAAATTAGAAACCCTGTCACCTGCATCAGCGGAAATCTAGGCTTTTTGTCTAACTACTCGAAAGACATTATGGAGTTGCTGTCGGCTTACGAGCAAATTGTCGGCCCTAACGAACAAATTGACGCACTCAAAGCAAACATAGAATTTGATTTTTTGCAAGAAGATTGGCTGGAAATTATCAAAAGTATGAAGGCTTCATCAGAGAGATTGAGGGAACTTGTCACCAGCCTGCACACCTTTTCTCACATGGACGAAACTCACTTGAAAGAAGCTAACCTCCACGAATGTATTGACAGTACGCTGCTAATTATGAAAAGCCGTCTGAAGTACGGGTTTAAAGTAGTTAAAAAATATGGGGATTTGCCTTTGGTCAAGTGTTATTCTGGTCAGTTGAGTCAGGTATTTATGAATATCGTCAGCAATGCGATCGATGCTTTGGAAGAGGTAAAAGGAGAAACAGGTTTTGTACCTGCGATTACGATTGAAACTGAGGTAATAGATAGTTCTGACGGAGACTTCGTGAATTCGGAATTACTTCAAAATTATGTTTTGGGAGGACAAAATGCAAAATTGCTATCATCCGCCAGCCAAAATGGCGAATCGGGCCCGGAAGCGGCGGAGACAAATTCAAATAACGCTTGGATAGCAATCAGAATTGCCGATAACGGGCCGGGAATTAAGCCAGAAATTCAGCGCAGGATTTTTGATACATTTTTCACCACTAAACCTGCTGGGAAAGGTACGGGTTTGGGGTTGGCAATTACTCATCAAATTGTGACGGAGAAGCATAAAGGTAAGTTGAATTTGCATTCAACGCCAGGTACGGGAACGGAATTTGAAATTTTGTTGCCCTTGATTTAAATGCTGTCTGGGATGAAGTTCTAGACTCAGAAACCGGGTTTTTTTATGGCGGTAAGGTGCGCCCGCGCGCACCTTACAAATATCAGTTCTGCGTTCGGGACTGATTAAGCTCGAAGCTGAACTGGCATCACTAAGAATGTAGCATTGACTCCGCCCAAAGGTTGAAAAATTACAGGAGCCAAAGCACCGTTTAATTGCAGTTGAATTTCGGGAGACTGAGCTGTTTTCAAAATGTCAATTAAGTATTTCACGTTGAAAGCAATATCTATGCTTTCTCCCGAAATCTGCGCTGGAAGTGACTCTTTGCCGCAGCCGACATCTTTAGCATCTACCGACAAAGTGATTTCCTGATTTTCTTCGTCGATGCTGCATTTGAGGATATTATTTTTTTGGTCGGCAAACACTGCAATTCTTTCGACTGCTGCTAAGAGCGATCGCCTTTCTAAGGTAATTTGCCGCTCAAAAGACGGCGGAATCAACTGCCGATAGGCGGGATATTGCCCTTCTAAGGTGCGAGTTGTCAGGCGTTGGTCGGCCCATTCAAACACTACTTGACCATGTTCAAAATGCAGGGTAACAGGTTCAGTCCACTGCCGCATCACGAGCATTCTTTCTACTTCCCGCAATGCTTTAGCGGGAACTGTCACTTCAAATTCTTCTGCGCTTTCTTCACCTTCGGTTTTTTCATTTGCAGTTTGAACTACTGCCAATCTGTGGCCGTCTGTCGCTGCAAATTCTAGGCAATCTTTGAGTACCTTTAAATGCACGCCTGCCAGTACCTGTTTTGCTTCGTCGGGGCTAGTAGCAAATAAAGTTCCTTTGAGTCCTTCTATCAAGGCTTCGGGCGGCAATTTGAGGATTGTTCCGGCTTCGATTGCGGGCAATTCTGGGAATTCTTCTGGGCCCATGCCTCTGACTTGGTAGCTGCCAGAACTGCAAGTGAGATAAGCTACGGTATCCCCGGCTTCGTCTTCTAAAGTAATCTCTCCGCCTGGGAGTCTGGAAACAATATCGTTGAGCAATTTCGCGGGTATGGTAAAACTGCCGCCGCCAGTCACTTCTGCTGCAAAGCTGGTGCGAATTCCCAAACTGAGATCGAAAGCTGTCAAGCTAACCCGCTGATTTTCCTCATCCGCTACTAAGAGCACGTTGGCTAGTACCGGATGTGTCGGGCGGGAGGGAACGGCTCGACTTACCAACGAGAGGTTGGCGTTGAGGTCACTTTGGGTGCAAACCAATTTCATGGGAGGAAGGTTAATTAACCGGATTTGAAACAGAAACAAATGGTATCACAGAAAGCTGATGACAGTTGACAGTTGACAGTTGGCAGTTGGCAGTTGGCAGTTGAGAGTTGGCAGTTGGCAGTTGAGAGTTGGCAGTTGGCAGTTGGCAGTTGAGAGTTGGCAGTTGGCAGTTGGCAGTTGAGAGTTGGCAGTTGGCAGTTGAGAGTTGGCAGTTGGCAGTTGAGAGTTGGCAGTTGGCAGTTGGCAGTTGAGAGTTGAGAGTTGGCAGTTGGCAGTTGAGAGTTGGCAGTTGGCAGTTGGCAGTTGGTGAGATACTATTTTTTTTATTGAATTATTTTTGTGCGATCGCCCTGTGGAAACTGTGGAAAAATAAAATAATTGCTTGCTGTGCTTGAGTTATCGCTCATAAATGCCTGTGGAAAACTTGTGGAAAAGCTGGCTAAAGTCGATCGCCATTCCATTTTTCCACAAAAACTGTTTTGGGCGATCGAGTAAAGTTTTCCACACTATGAGGGCTAATTTTCCACAGGTTTTTCCACAGGCTAGCTGCTACGCATAGAGAGTGTCGGTTATGCGAGAGTTACCCCTTCGATGATTCGGATCTTGAAATCGCTGCATAGAATCATTGGTGTGACAACTGACTGACAACTGACTGACAACTGACTGACAACTGACAACTGACAACTGACAACTGACTTCAAATTAAGTTTTGCGGCTAATAACGTTAATTCGATCGCTCAATTGACGCAAAGTTTGGGCTAAAGTTGGATCTGTGTTCCGCAACTGAGCAATTTTATCGCAACTGTAAAGCACAGTCGTGTGATCCTTGCCGCCGAACACTTCGCCAACTTTCGGCAAACTCAAAGTAGTGTGCTGCCGAATTAAATACATCCCGATTTGACGGGCAAAGCTAATTTCTCGCCTGCGGGAAACACCCTTCAAGTCTTCCACAGAAACATCAAACACCTCAGCCACAACTGCAATTACTGCATCGGGAGTCGCCTCTACGGTTTCAGTTTGCGGGTTCAAAACCGGGGCGATATTCTCCACGGTCATCGGCAAACCGGTAATTGAAAGATATGCTACTGCCCGAATCAAAGCTCCTTCTAATTCCCGCACATTGGAAGTGTAACTAGAAGCAATGTATTCTATGACATCTCGCGGCAGCCTCATATTTTCATATTCAGATTTTTTCTGCAAAATTGCCATCCGCGTTTCCAAGTCTGGCAATTGAATATCGGCAATTAATCCCATGGAAAATCGGGAACACAAACGCTCTTGCAGGCGGGGAATTTGCTGCGGCGGGCGATCGGAAGCTAACACTACTTGGTTTCCGGCTTCGTGTAAGGTGTTAAAAGTGTGAAAAAATTCTTCTTGGGTGTATTCTTTGCCTTCTATAAATTGGATATCATCTATTAATAAAACATCCGCTGCTCGATAGTGATCGCGGAAAGTTTGCATACTATCTTTGCGAATGGCGGCGATTAAATCGTTGGTAAATTTCTCAGTAGAAACGTAAAAAATCTTGGCATTGGGGTCGATTTCTAAGCGATAATGACCGATCGCCTGCATCAAATGAGTTTTCCCCAAACCAACGCCGCCACACAAAAATAGGGGATTGAATTCTCGGCCCGGAGACTCGGCTACGGCGAGGGATGCTGCGTGAGCCATGCGGTTGTTGGAACCGACGACAAAGCGGGAAAATACGTATTTGGGGTTTAAATGGGCTGGTTTAGGTGGGTGTAGCGAGTGGCTTTCGGGGCGATCGGCGATCGGGGATGGCCAAATCATGGCGGAGTCGTTGCTGCCGCCTGTTTCGTTTCCCCCGGCAACTGTCAAGTAGATTTCTACGGGATAGCCGAGAATTTCTGCGACTGCATCGGCAAGGATTTCTCTGTAATATTTCTGCAACCAATTGCGAGCAAAGGGGTTGGGGGCGCTGACAATCAAACAGTTATTTTCGAGTTGTTCGGCCCTGGCAGTTTTGATCCACGTCTCAAAGCTAGGTCTGCTCAGTTGTACCTGGAGACGTTCAAGTATCTGATTCCACAGACTTTCGAGGGTAATGTCCACTGCTTACCTTTGCCGATCGGCATTTAAGAGATTTTCATGTCCAGACTGTTCAGTTTAGTCGAGTTAGTGGTTGGGAAGCTAGAGCGGCCAAGATTGGGCGGTTTCAACCGTATCTCTTAGCAAAATCAGCGAAAATCGGCAATCCAAAATCCAAAATGAGAAGCTGAATGTTAAAGTTTAAGGGAGTCTGCCGATCGCCCAAAAATTTTGTGGCTCTGCGGCGATATAGCAGGTATCGAAGAGCTGCTAGGCAAGTATTTAAATTTGGCAGGAAAGCCTTAAAACGTAGCGATGAAGAGTTCTACTGGCAAATTTTGGAAGCAACCAGCAATTTACATATTGCTGCTGGTAACGGGAGCAGCAGCGGCCATGTTGGGCGATCGGCTGTCGGTTTCTCAATTACGTGCAAATTCTGGCGATTCGGGACAAAGGGCGCTGGAACCGAGATTGCAAGTGCCTGCTAATACTAAGCCTCAAGCTAGCAAAGTCTTGCCGCCGATTCCCTTGTCGGGCGACGGGGCTAATGTGAATTTTATTGTGGCTGCGGTGGCAAAAGTTGGCCCGGCGGTGGTGCGGATTGATGCTTCGCGCAAGGTGAGACCGGGAAATAAAGGTGTTTCGCCGGAGGATTTTTTTGGTGGACAACCGAATTCGGGCGGCCGGGGCGGGATTGAACGGGGCACTGGTTCGGGTTTTGTGATCGGGGCTGACGGCGTGATTCTGACGAATGCTCACGTTGTAGAGGGTGCAGATACGGTAAGTGTAACTCTCAGGGACGGCCGCAGCTATCAGGGGCGGGTGTTGGGGGCGGATCAGGTGACGGATGTGGCTGTGGTGAAGATTGAGGCGAATGCTCTGCCTGTGGTGGTGATCGGCAATTCTGATAAGCTGTTGCCTGGGGAATGGGCGATCGCGATCGGCAATCCTTTGGGTTTGGACAATTCCGTAACTGCGGGGATTATTAGCGCTACGGAGCGATCGAGCTCTGATGTGGGCGTACCCGACAAGCGCATCGGTTTTATTCAAACAGACGCTGCGATCAATCCGGGGAATTCCGGTGGCCCGCTGCTGAATGCTTCGGGGGAAGTTATTGGGATGAATACAGCGATTATTCAAGGCGCTCAAGGATTGGGCTTTGCGATTCCGATTAAGGCGGCGCAACAGGTAGCGCAGCAACTGATTTCGACGGGGAAAGTCGAACACGCTTATTTGGGCATTGAAATGGCGACGCTGACTCCTGAAGTTAAGCAGCAAATTAATGGCAATGCTAACAGTAATCTGCGAGTTGCAGTCGATCGGGGTGTGGCTATTGTGAGTGTTGTTCCTAATTCTCCGGCGGCGGCGGCAGGTTTGCGGGCTGGTGATGTGATTCAAAAGCTTAACAATCAGCCGATTATTCAGTCGGAAGCTGTTCAGGAGTTCGTGCAAAATGCTAAGGTTGGCGGCCTGTTGCAAATGGAGATTAATCGCAACGGGCAAATAGTTAAATTAACTGTACAACCGGGGAGTTTGCCAGTTCAAAAAAATCGATAAAAAGTTCGGCGACGGATTTTGTATAGAATCCATTTGAGATATTTTATGTTAAATCAACCTGCATCAGAAATCGAATTGTTACGCGCGGCCTACGCTGCTTTCAACGCGCGAGACATCAACGCCGCCCTCGCCCTCATGACTGCGGACGTGGCTTGGCCGCGAGCGTTCAAAGGCGGTTTTGTCCGTGGACATGAAGAAGTCCGCGCTTACTGGACGGAGCAATGGAGCGAGATCGATCCCCATGTGGAGCCTAGTGCCTTTCACCCAGAGGAGGGCGGGCGGATTTTGGTCGATGTGCACCAAGTCGTGCGCGATCTGGCTGGAAGCGTGGTTGCTGATGAGCGGGTTGGTCATCGCTTCACCATCGATCGTGGCTTGATTCAAGTCATGGAGGTCTGTTCACTTCCATCGTCCAGCTAGGTCGCCTAACACTGCGCTCCGGTTGCACAGCTTGAGTCCGTTATGCAGCTACATTTATAAGCTGTTAGTCATTTAAATTTATTGCCTGAACCCCTTACAGTATGGGGTATAGACCACAAATAATGCAGTTTAAATGTCGAACAGCTTAGCAAGTTTTAGCGATCGCCCTAAAAGATATCAAATGGGTTCTACGATCGCCATAAGAGGGCTGAAGCCCAACAACATACCTCACCTATCTGAGAAGGGCTATAACTGATTTAACTGATGTTGGAAAACGGATTTTGTAGCGGATTTAACGGATGTTAGGTAACGGATTTTGTAGCGGATTTAACGGATATAATTTCCAATAACAACTAACAAATAACAGCTAACAAATAACAAATAACAACTAACAAATAACAACTAACTATGCCAGAAATATTACAAATTTCACAATTAGGAAATCCCGTACTGCGCCAACCGTCGCAAGTTGTTGAGAATGTTAAGGACGATCGCATTCAAGAGCTAATCGACGACCTGATTTTTACCGTACAACAGGCGAACGGAGTAGGGATTGCGGCCCCCCAAGCGGCGAAGTGCGATCGCCTGTTCATCGTCGCATCCCGCCCCAACCTGCGCTATCCCCAAGCGCCGAAGATGGAACCGACGGCGATGATTAATCCCCGGATTCTCGCTGCATCCACAGAAACAGTCAAAGACTGGGAAGGCTGTTTGAGCATTCCGGGGATTCGCGGGTTGGTGCCGAGAAGTAGGGCGATCGAGATAGAATACACCTGTAGAGACGGCAAACTCCACCGACAAGAACTTACAGACTTTGTAGCCCGGATTTTTCAACACGAATACGACCATTTAGAGGGCATCGTGTTTTTAGACAGGGTGGAAAGCACCCACGAACTAATGACAGAGGATGAGTACCAGCAGCAATTTGTCAAGCTCCTGTGATAATTGATATAATGGCGATCGGTAACTAAAATTGATGTTGTGAATAGGAGGGCGAATGTCTATCAACTTGGAAAAAGGCGGGAGAATCAATCTATCTAAAGAAGCACCAGGGCTGAAAAATGCCGGGATCGGTTTGGGATGGGATACCAATGCTACAGACACCGGCGGGGCCTTTGACTTAGATGCTTCCGTGTTTATGTTGGGGGCTACTGGGAAAATTTCCAGCGAAAAATACTTGGTTTTCTACAACAACAAAGAGTCGCCCGATACTGCTGTAATACATCTGGGAGATAGCACAACCGGAGAAGGATTTGGCGATGATGAAACCGTTACAGTCGATTTAACCAAAGTCGATCCTGCGGTAGAAGAAATTGTGTTTGTTGTCACCATCCACGAAGCCGAATCCAGAAGGCAAAACTTCGGTCAAGTGAAAAATGCTTTTATCAGGATTTACGACACCACTACTAGCAAAGAAGTCCTGAAGTACGATTTGGATGAGGATTTTTCTCGGGAAACTGCGATCGAATTTGGCAAACTTTACAAGAAAGACGGTGAGTGGAGGTTCCAAGCAGTCGGACAAGGCTACAATTCAGGCTTGCAAAGCTTTGTAGACAAGTATGCCGGATAAAAGGTCGATATAAAACAATACGGTTGAGATAAAGTCGATCCCCCCTAGCCTACCTTAAAAAGGGGGGGACAAGAGAGTTCTCAAAGTCCCCCTTTTTAAGGGGGATTTAGGGGGATATCCGGGGAATAAACCGGACGTACTGTTGAAACGGCCCGGTCTTTTTATTAATCCCATATTGCACGATAAACCTTACCAAATCAAAAAACTATGGCTATCAACTTGACAAAAGGACAATCAATCGTACTCAGCAAAAGTGAATACGACTTATCCAGAGTGACAATGGCTTTGGGCTGGGATGTTGCACAAGTTAAAAAAGGTCTTTTCGGCAGAAGTAGCGGTGCAAATTTTGACCTAGATTCCTACGCTTTGCTGCTGGGGGACAATGGCAAATTAAAACAATACAAAGAAGATGTAATTTATTACTCTCATTTAGAATCCAAGGACAAAACAGTTGTGCACTCCGGCGACAATCTCACCGGGGAGGGAGAGGGCGATGACGAACAAATATTTGTGAAACTGAACTCTTTGCCAGCACAATATCACAAAATTATCTTGGGCGTAAATATTTACAATGGCAAAGAAAGAAAACAGCATTTTGGCCTGGTAGAAAATGCTTACGTGAGGGCTGTAGATGCCGCCGGGAAAGAAATTGCTCGCTATCGCTTGTCAAATGACTCTTCCTATGAAGGCAAATTAAATATGTTGATGGGAGAAGTTTATCGAGAAGGTAGCGAATGGAAATTTAAGGCTTTGGGAAATCCTTTGACTGAAGATTTTAACGGTGTTGTCGGTTCGTTTATGCGGTGATAGGAAAGAAGATTTTTTTAACCGCAGATGAACGCAGATGAACGCAGATGAAATTCTATCTGCGTTCATCTGTGTTCATCCGCAAATATCTGCGGTTAAAAAAGCAAATTGAATCAATCTTTGACTGGCCGCATTGTCGGGAACATCACGGCATCTCGGATGCTTTGAGTGTTAGTTAAAAGCATCACCAATCTGTCTACACCGATGCCCATTCCTGCACAATTCGGCATTCCCAAAGATAGCGCTTGGATGAAATCTTCATCCATTGGATGCGCTTCGTCATCTCCTGCATTCTTCTGTGCTAATTGCTCTTCAAACCGCTTTCTTTGCTCTTTCGGATCGTTCAATTCTGAGAATCCGTTGGAGTATTCTGTACCGTTAATAAATAGCTCGAAACGCTCGACAAATCCGGGTTTGCTGCGGTGTCCTTTGGCTAGGGGACTGACTTCGACTGGATAGTCGATGATGAATGTCGGTTGAATTAGTTTGGGGACAACTAATTTGTCGAAAACTGCGTAGAGCACATAGCCTAAACTCTGTTGTTCTAACTTGGAAAGGTGTAGTTCTAGCTTGGTTACGGAGGCGATCGCACTTTCGAGATCCAAACTGTCAAAATCCAGCCCAAACTCGTCTCTGACGGCTTCCACCATCGTTTTCACTTGCCAGTGTTTGCCGCTAAAACCGGGATATTTTTCGCTGTAGTCGTATTTGCGTTCTAAACTAATCGTTTCTCCCTGATTTTCAATTTCCTTGACATCGCCAAATACCGCTGCTGCTGCGAAACACATCACGTCTTCGACAACTCCTAAAATGTCGAATACATCTGCGTAAGCTTGGTAAACTTCTAAGGATGTGAATTCGGGATTGTGGGTGCTATCAATACCCTCATTTCTAAAGGCTTTTCCTAGTTCAAATACTCGCTCGAAACCGCCACAAATTGCTCTTTTTAAGAACAATTCTGGAGCAACGCGCAAATACAAATCTACTTCTAAAGCATTGTGATGCGTGATGAATGGTTTAGCTGCGGCACCGCCGTAAATAGCTTGCAATGTCGGTGTTTCTATTTCATAAAAACTCGCATTCCAAAGATAGGAACGGATGCTTTGGACGATGCGGCTGCGTAGCATGAAACGGTTGAGGGCTTCTTGGTTGCTAGCTAAGTCCATTTCGCGGTGGCGACGGCAAACTTCGGGGTCATTAACTCCGTAATAAGCATCGGGAAATTGGATCGTAGCTTTTGATAAAAGCGTGAATTCCCGCACTAAAATAGAAAGTTCTCCCCTGGGGGTGCGGCAGCCGATGCCTTCTACGCCGACAAAATCGCCGACATCAAGCAATTTTTTAATTTGTTCAAAGCTCAAACCGACTTCGCCGGTGACGATGGCTTTTTCGATTTTGAGTTGAATTTTGTCTGTGGCGTCTTTTAAATCTATGAAGCCAATTTTGCCGCTGTCTCGTTTGGAAATAATCCGGCCGGCTAATCGCAGGGGGATTTCTTCGGGGTCACTTTGTCCGTTTTCGAGTTCTTTTCCCGGCTGACTAAATATTTCGCGCACTTGTTGGGCTGTGTGCGATCGCGCGTAGGATTGACTGGGATACGGTTCTATGCCTTGCGATCGCAGTTCGTCTACTTTTTGACTGCGGACTTCGGCTTCACTCAGAGTCATTAGTTATTGCCTGATTAAAATTACCAATATCTTAGATCTTGCACTGCATTGTCACATTCACAGGCTTTCTGGTCTGTTCCACAACTCAATTCTTTTGTGGGTAGGCCGACAGCGGACGCCCGAAAGCTCGATCGCAACAGGTGCAAGATGTCAGAAACACCAAACTCTATCATAACTGAGCTGCCTGACGGAGCCAATTTGCTAAATAATTCAGATACACGCTGCTTTCTGTACCCTGGCTGCTGAAATATTTGCGATCGCAAATTGTTATCGACAGCATAAAGCGGGCGAAACATTAAAAAATTAAGTTGTCTGTCGATCGCAACAGGTGAGATGATATGTAGTGCAGCCTCACGGCAGTTCCACAGAAACTGAACAGCAGAGACGCGGGCGATCGAACTCGACTCATCGCACCTCTGCCAGAATCGACCACACACACTCTTAGATATAAAAACCAGAATTATGGCTGTTGCAACTCAATCACAGACTGAAGAACTCTGCATCAACTCTATCCGCTTTCTCGCCATCGATGCGGTAGAAAAAGCAAAATCAGGACATCCGGGACTGCCGATGGGCGCTGCCCCTATGGCCTTCGTGCTGTGGGATCGCTTCATGCGGTTCAACCCCAAAAACCCCAAGTGGTTCAATCGCGATCGCTTCGTCCTCTCCGCCGGCCACGGCTGTATGCTACAGTACGCCCTCATGTACTTGGCAGGCTACGATAGCGTCAGCCTCGACGACATCAAGCAATTTCGTCAGTGGGAATCCAAAACCCCCGGACACCCCGAAAACTTTGTTACCGAAGGCATAGAAGTTACCACAGGCCCCCTGGGACAAGGCATTGCTAACGCCGTCGGTTTGGCAATGGCAGAAGCTCACCTCGCTGCCAAATTTAACAAGCCCGACCACACGATTGTTGACCACTACACCTATGTCATCATGGGTGACGGCTGCCACATGGAAGGCATTTCTGGCGAAGCTTGTTCTTTGGCTGGACACCTCGGACTCGGCAAATTAATTGCCCTCTACGATGACAATCACATTTCCATTGAAGGCGACACTAACTTGGCCTTTACTGAAGATGTCGGCAAGCGTTTTGAAGCTTACAACTGGCACGTCATTACAGTAGATAATACTGCTCTAGACCACGATACTAATCTAGCAGCAGTTGACAAAGCTATTGCAGAAGCGAAAAAAGTCACGGACAAACCGTCCATGATTAAAGTCCGCACCATCATTGGTTACGGTTCTCCTAACAAGCGGAATTCCTACAGCGCTCACGGTGCTGCTTTGGGTAGCGATGAAGTCCAAGCAACTCGCGATTTCTTGAAGTGGGAATACGCACCGTTTGAGATTCCTAATGATGCTTTGTCACACTTCCGCAAAGCAGTCGATCGCGGTGCTGCATCCGAGCAAGAATGGAATAAAACTTTTGCTGATTATAAAGCAAAATATCCCGCAGAAGCAGCAGAATATGAGCGCACGGTTGCTGGCAAACTTCCCGAAGGTTGGGATAAAGTTCTCCCGACTTACAAGGTAGAAGATAAGGCTGATTCGACTCGGAATCATTCTGGAAAATGTTTGAATGCTTTGGCTGCTGTCCTACCTGAATTAATCGGTGGTTCCGCTGACTTGGCATCTTCTAACATGACCTTGCTTAAGGGTGAAAAAGATTTCCAAAAAGGTCAATACGAAGGACGCAACCTGCGCTTTGGCGTGCGGGAACACGCTATGGGCGCGATCGCCAATGGTTTGCTACTCCACGGCGGTTTGATTCCTTACTGCGCCACATTCTTGGTATTTGCCGACTATATGCGCGGTGCAATTCGCCTCTCCGCACTCTCGGAAGCCGGAGTCATCTATGTCATGACTCACGACTCCGTAGCCCTGGGCGAAGATGGCCCCACTCACCAACCAGTCGAAACCATCGCTTCCCTGCGCGCTATCCCCAATTTGTTGGTGATGCGCCCTGCGGATGGAAACGAAACATCCGGCGCTTACAAAGTGGCGATTGAAAGCCCCAAACGCCCCACTTTAATGGCTTTGTCTCGTCAAAACTTGCCGAATTTGGCCGGAAGCTCGATCGAAGGAACAGCCAAAGGCGCTTACACTTTGTCCGACGACGGCGGCACTCCCGACATCATTTTGATCGGCACCGGTGGCGAAACATACCTCTGCGTTGATGCCGCTGTAAAATTGCGCGCCGCAGGTAAAAAAGTCCGCGTCGTTTCGATGCCTTGCTGGGAATTGTTCGACTTGCAAGATGCCGCTTACCGCGAATCTGTACTGCCAAAAGCTGTTACCAAGCGGTTAGCAGTTGAAGCAGCTTCTAGCTTCGGCTGGGGACGTTATTTGGGTTCCGAAGGCGACAGCATCAGCATCGACACATTCGGCGCTTCTGCACCGGGCCCAGTTGTTCTAGAAAAGTTTGGCTACACCGTTGACAATGTGTTAGCTAAGGCTAAGGCGCTGTTGGGTTAATCAATAGCAACAGCATAATTTGTGGTGGGGCGGGCTTTGGGCTCGCCCCATTTTTTATAGGAGAAGGAAGAAGGAAGAAGGAAGAAGGAAGAAGGAAGAAGGAAGAAGGAAGAAGGAAGAAGGAAGAAGGAAGAAGATAAGACTTCAACCTGCGGAGGCAGGTTTCGTTTGTGTAGACGCGAATTCCATTCGCCGGGAATCTCAACCACGGGCGCATCTTCAACCCGCGGAGGCGGGTTTCGTTTGTGTCGCCGCGAATTCCATTCGCCCGGTCTTCTTTATATTTCTGCAACCTGCGGAGGCAGGTTTCGTTTGTGTAGACGCGAATTCCATTCGCCGGGAATCTCAACCACGGGCGCATCTTTAACCTGCGGAGGCAGGTTTCGTTTGTGTCGCCGCGAATTCCATTCGCCCGGTCTTCTGTATATTTCAGAGATTTGAGATAAGTTATAAGTTATTGGGTTAAATTCCCAATTCCCCATTCCCCATTCCCCATTCCCCATTCCATTTATGATTTGGAATTTGTTAAATAACCTGTTATTCACGGGGAATTATATCCCTCACGGGCACTGTTACCTTTGGCAGCGAGAGCTAGTCGCGCTCCATATAGTGTCAGACTCTATAATTGCCCTGGCCTACTATTCAATACCGCTATCGCTAATTTATTTTATCACTCAGGGAAAAGACTTGCCCTTTCGCAACATCTTTTGGCTGTTCGCAGCTTTTATTATCTCCTGCGGCACTACTCATATAATGGAAGTTTGGACGCTTTGGCATCCTGTTTATTGGGTTTCTGGCAGTCTGAAAATCATTACCGCCGCAATTTCTGCTTACACCGCTTTTGCATTAATTCCTTTAGTTCCCCAAGCATTAACTCTCATCAGTCCAACTCAATTAGGGATGATCGATCGCATCCTGCAACAAGAAATCATCGAACGCCGAAAAACAGAAGCTCGCTATCACACTTTAACTGAAGCTTCGCCGATGGGAATATTTTATACAGACGCTTTAGGAGACTGCTTGTATGTCAACGAACGCTGGTGTCAAATTTCGGGAATGACCTGTGATGAAGCTTTGGGCAAAGGGTGGTTGCAAGGCATTCATTCAGACGACCGCCAGCGGGTTTGTGCCGAATGGTATAGCGCCGCGCAGCAGAAATTGCCATTTACATCTGAGTACCGCTTTCAAGGCATCGATCGCACTAAAATTAGTTGGGTACTCGGTCAAGCTGTCGGTAAAATTGGAGAAAATGGGGAGGTTAATTATGTTGGTACTATTACTGATATTACAGAACGCAAGCAGGTAGAAGAGGAAAATAGACTGCTCCATGAAACTCTGGAGCATCGAGTTGCTGAGCGCATTGCTAAAATGGAAATTTCTCACCACAATTTGCCCGAAGAAATAGCCTACCGAGAAAGAATTGCGATAACTCTGTTGGAATTGACGCAACTGCAAAATGCAATTCTTAACAGCACTCACTACACAATTATTTCTACAGATCCCGACGGTACAATTAAAACATTTAATCGGGCAGCACAGCAACTTTTAGGTTATTCCCCCGAAGAAGTGGTGGGGAAAGTCACGCCAGCAATAATTCACGATCCTCTAGAGGTAGATAAAAGAGCTGAAGTTCTTTCTCAACAATTGGGAGTAAAAATAGAGCCGGGAATGGAAGTTTTTGTTGCCTTGCCGCGCCGGGGAATAGCTGACCAAAATGAATGGACTTACATTCGCAAAGATGGTTCGCGATTTCCGGTGCAATTGTCGGTGACAGCCTTAATTGATCCTGAAGGAAATATCACTGGTTTTTTGGCGATCGGTCAGGATATTAGCGATCGCAAACAAGCCGAAAAAGAGCTGCGCGATCTCACCGCTGCCATGCAAAATGCGGTGGAAGGCATTTCGCGGGTGGACATTGAGGGACGCTACGTGAATGTTAACCGAGCTTACGCTCATAGATGCGGTTACAAACCAGAAGAAATGATCGGCATGGAATGGCAGCTCACGGTACATCCGGGTGATGTTGAGATGCTGCTCTGTGCTTATCAGGAAATGCTAACTTCTGGCAAAGTAGAAGTTGAAGCTAGAGGCGTCCGGAAAAATGGCTCGTTTTTTTACAAGCAAGTAACAATGGTAAAAGCTTGGGACGCCCAAGGGATATTTAACGGCAACCACTGTTTTATGAAAGATATCACCGAGCGCAAACTAACTGAAACAGCTTTGCAGGAAAGTGAATTCAAATACAGGCAAATAGTTGAATTAGCAGAAGAAGGTATTTGGGTAATTGACGGTAATGCCCTCACGACTTACGTGAACCACGCAATGGCGCGAATGCTCGGCTATAGTGAATTAGAAATGTTTGGTCGGCCGCTTTTGGATTTCATGGACGAACAGGAAAAACAACAAGCTCTTGATCATGTCGAGCGCCGCAAGCAAGGTATTGGTGAACAACACGAATTTAAATTCAAGAGCAAGGATGGCAAAGATATTTGGACGGATATGTCTACCAGTCCAGTCATGGACTCCCAGGGGAATCTGCTGTCTTGTTGCGCCTTGGTTTACAACATTACACACCGCAAAGCAGCAGAGCAGCAAATGCTGCAACTTACAGAAGATTTGAAGCGTTCCAACGAGGAATTAGAACAATTTGCTTATGTAGCTTCCCACGATTTGCAAGAACCGCTCCGAGCCGTTACCAGTTACGCTCAATTGCTGGCCCAGCGCTATCAAGGAAATTTGGATGCTAAAGCAGATAAATATATTCATTATATTGTTGACGGCGCTACCAGAATGCAACAATTGATTAATGATTTGTTGGCCTATTCGCGCCTGGGAACCCGATCTAAAGAATTTGAGCTAGCCGATTGCAACGCTGCTGTCAACCAAAGTTTGTCTAATTTGCAAATTGCGATCGCCGAAAAGAAAGCTGTCATCACCTGCGACGCGATGCCAACCGTGATGGCAGATGAATCTCAACTGGTGCAATTATTCCAAAATTTGATCGCTAACGGCATTAAATTTTGCCGCGAAGATATTCCGTTGATTCAGATCGCTGCCCAGAGGCAAGAGGGCGAATGGCTGTTGAGCGTCCGCGATAACGGCATTGGCATCGATCCGGAATATGCCGATCGCATTTTTATTATTTTTCAACGCCTGCACTCTCGCCGCGAATATTCCGGTACTGGCATAGGTTTGGCGATGTGCAAGCGCATTGTGGAACGCCACGGCGGGCGCATCTGGGTGGAATCTCAAGAAGAAAAAGGAGCGATTTTTTACTTTACTATTCCTATAATTAGTATCTGAAGGCTTAAATTTCATTTATTTTTTTTATAATCACAAGGATAAACCGGTTATGAGCGATCTAAGCACTGTTAGACGAGTTGAGATTCTGCTAATTGAGGATTCGCCAAGCGATGCCGATTTGGCCATAGAAGTCCTCGGTCAGGGTAAAATATTGAATAACTTGCATTTTGTGGAGGATGGAGTCGAAGCAATCAAGTTTTTACGCAAAAAAGCACCCTATCTGGGCGTACCCCGTCCCGATTTGATTTTGCTCGATTTGCATCTGCCGAAAAAAAGCGGTATTGAAGTGCTAGAAGAAATTAAAACTGACCCGAAGTTAAAATTAATTCCTGTAGTGATTCTCAGCACTTCAGCCGCTCCCGATGATATTTTTAAGTCCTACTCGCTCCACGCCAACTGTTACATAACCAAGCCTGTAGACTTCGTACAATTTACTAAAGTAGTCAGGTTACTTGAGGAATTCTGGCTCGCAGTCGTCAAACTTCCAGTAAATTATTAATTGATGATTTGTGGCTGGCGTTCATTCAGTTGACAGTTGACAGTTGACTGCTTGAGTGCGACCTCTACCTAAAAGGAAGAGGATTGGAGTAATGAATAGTTTTCTTTTAATTTCTCCCCGATCAGGGTTCCGGCTTTAAACCAATTGTTTTTGGTAATGAAAGTTATCAAAAACGGATGCAATCCCCCAATTTATATCATTTTCGATTTTATCTGTGGAGTAAATCTAAAATCTAAAATCTAAAATCTAAAATCGACTGACTGTTACCAAATAATAACTTTCAAGTTAAAAATGGCAAGATCAAGCAAAAAAGTTTAAGCTGAAATGGGTAAAGTAAAAATTTTATAGTCAAAAAGGTCAAAGCTATGTGGATTAAAATTCTGTTAGTAGAAGACAATCCGGCTGATGCTGATTTGCTTGCAGAACTGTTAGAAGTATCTGTCGCAGTCCAGTGGGAACTCGTGCCTGTTGAGTTCCTCCATGAGGCGATCGCCCAATTGTGCAAACAATCCTTTGATATAGTCTTGCTAGACCTTTCTTTGCCCGACAGCCACGGTTTGGAAACCCTAACTCGCCTGCAAGAAGTTGCCCCGGATACGCCAATGGTGGTAATGACCGGCTTGGATGATGAGGCGATCGCACTTGAATCAGTTCGCTTGGGTGCCCAAGATTACATTGTTAAAGGTCAAATTACTACTCAATTATTAGTGCGGACGATCCGCTACGCGATCGAACGATCGCAAACATTTCAAATGCTGCGGGAAAGCGAGCGCCGTTTTCGGGCGATTTTTGACTCTTCGTTTCAGCTAACCAAGCTGCTCACTCCCGAAGGAGTCGTGCTGGAAGTGAACGAGACAGCCCTGGAGTTTACAGGAATGCGATCGCAAAATATTATCGGCCGCCTGATTTGGGAACAGCCGAATTGGCAACTGTCACCAAATGGTAAAGAACAATTAAAAGAAGGGATCGCCAAAGCTGGTATGGGCGAGTTTTTTCGTCGCGAAATAGACTTGTTAGGAAAAAGTGGCCACATTGTGACAGTTGATTTCTCAGTGAAACCTGTTAAAAATGAGACAGGACAAGTTTTGCTGCTGATTGCTGAAGCCCGCGACATTAGCGATCGCAAACGTGCAGAATCCGAAACTCTCAAAGCCCTCGCACGAGAAAAGGAACTTTCCGAACTGCGAGCTAAATTTGTGACAATGGTTTCCCACGAGTTCCGAACACCCTTGACAACCATCCAATTTTCAACTGGATTACTGCAAAATTACAGTTTTCAGTGGCCAGAAGAAAAAAGATCTACTCATTTTGTGCGGATTCAATTAGCCATCAAACGCATGACAGAGTTATTAGAAGATATCCTCGTAATTGGCAAAATAGAAGCAAATAGCTTACAGTTTCAACCCGTCTCATTAAACCTGGAAAAATTTTGCCGTCAACTGGTAGAAGAACAGCAGCTCAACGACAGCAACCAACATCCGATCGCCTTTATTCTTAAAAGTGACAACTGCGACGCTCAAATGGATGAAAAACTGATGCGGCAAATGTTGGGAAATGTCCTCTCAAATGCCATCAAATATTCCCCCACTGGCAGTCCAGTCTCCTTGCAGCTCAACTGTCAAAACGGAGAAGCTATTTTGCAAGTTCAAGACCAGGGTATTGGGATTCCCCAAGCCGATTTAGAGAGGATCTTAGAAACTTTTTACCGAGCTACAAATGTCGGCACTATTTCCGGTACCGGTCTCGGTTTAGCAATTGTCAAAAGGGCTGTGGAACTTCACGGCGGTCAACTGGCGATCGACAGTCAAGAAGGAAACGGCACAACTTTCACGATTACCTTGCCTTTAATTTGCGCTCCCAGCCAATAACAACTAAATTATCAACTATAAATATCCGCAGTTTAACGCTAATTTAAGTGCATAAAAAAACAAGTTTATCAAGTGTATAAACGCAAATCTTTTCAAAAAACTACTAACTAAAAGGAGCAATCACCGTGGTTAAAATTTTGGTAATTGAAGACGAAGAATCAATTAGAGAAAATATTTTAGAGTTGCTGGAAGCCGAGAATTTTCAAGGAATTGGAGCGACCAATGGTAAAATTGGCATCAAATTGGCGATCGCACAAATCCCGGATTTAATTTTGTGCGACATGATGATGCCGGAAATTGACGGTCACGGCGTCCTCGAAGCTTTGCGATCCGAACCACTAACTGCCACAATTCCGTTTATTTTTCTCACAGCCAAAGTCGATAAAAGTGACATTCGCACGGGCATGGAACTGGGCGCAGACGACTATATCACTAAGCCCTGTACGCCGCAAGAACTGCTAAAAGCAATTGCTATTCGACTTGAGAAACACAAAACAATTAGCAGACAGTCTCAAAAAACCCTAGACGAATTGCGCACCAATATTAGTATGTCGCTCCCCCACGAATTGCGGACTCCTTTGAATGCTATTCTGGGTTTTTCCGAGCTAATTATGTCAGAATATCAGGTTTTCGAGGAATCAGATATCTTAGAAATGATCGGTCAAATTAATACTTCAGGTCATCGTTTATATCGGCTGATTCAGAACTTTTTGCTATATGCAGAATTGGAGATGGCAGCTACAAATCCCGAACTGCTTCTTGAGATGCGAAACAGCGAATTTAGCTGCGTAAAATCTTTGCTGAGTCAAAAAGCGCGGCAGCAAGCAAAACTGGTGAATAGAACAGACGATTTACAATTAAATTTGCAGGATTCGTCCGTTGCCATTGATTCTATCAGACTCACAAAAATTGTTGAGGAACTGTTGGACAATGCCTTCAAATTCTCTTTAGAAGGAACGCCAGTCTTTTTAAGCACTTTTATAGAGGATCAGACTTTTATTCTATCTGTCAAAGACCAAGGGCGTGGGATGACTGCCGATCAGATTGCACAGCTACAAGCTTACAGGCAGTTCGATCGCAAACTTTACCAACAAGCAGGTTTGGGATTGGGCTTAGCCATCGTTCAACGCCTAGCAGAATTGCACGGAGGAAAATTTAAAATAGAAAGTTTGCCGCAGCAAGAAACAATAGTTTGCGTTTCCCTGCCAGTCTAAATAATATAGCGACTGCGCCCGATGTTTAGGACTTTCTGGCATTGCACTTTCCCTATGCGATCGATTGCTTCTTCCTTCTCTCGCGACGATAACTAAAGCCTTCTTCTTCCTTCTTCCTTCTTCCTTCTTCCTTCTTCCTTCTTCCTTCTTCCTTCTTCCTTCTTCCTTCTTCCTTCATTGTGCCGGAGCGATCGCCCGTTTCACACATCGCTGCATATAAATTTGAGCTACCTTATCCCTAGGATTGACTTGCAGGCACGCCGAAAACAATCTTGTAGCTTCGACAAACCTGTCACTATTGTAGAAGACCAAACCTTGCTCAAAGATTGTCTTTGTCTCTAACTTTTTCTGTCGCAACTCCGGCGGATCTGCTGCAAATACTTCATAAATTGTGACCATGCGCGATTTGCCTTTCACTGTAACGCGATCGATCAATCTAAAATCATAAACATCGGTCAACTGTATAAAAGTATTGTGAGTAATTAACATCGAAACTCCATACTCTTTTGTCAAATTTTCCACGCGAGAGGCTAAATTTACTGCATCGCTAATCACCGTGCTATCCATCCGATTTTGGCCGCCAACCGTGCCTAACATCAAAGAACCTGTATTGATCCCAATGCCAATTTGCAGCGGTGGGCGATCGGGCTGACTGCGACTACTATTATAATCATTAAGCTGTTCTAGCATCGCAATTCCAGCTTTCACAGCATCATCCGCACTGCCATTAAACAGCGCCATAATTGCATCGCCGATGTATTTATCAATAAACCCAAAATTTTCAGTAATTGCGGGTTCCATCCGCGACAAATAAGCATTAATAAATTGAAAATTTTCTTCGGGATTCATCAGTTCAGAAAGAGCCGTAAAATCGCGAATATCTGAAAACAGCACCGACATTTCTTTCTGTACCTGATCGCCTAGTTTTACATCCAGAATACTTTCATATCCCAGAAAGTGGAGAAATTGGTGCGGTACAAACCGCCCGTAAGCATCTGTTAATTTTTCTTCCGCTGCTAAAGCTTTTTCCAACTCGTCTGTGAATTGGCGGCGCTCGGTTTCTACCTCTTGACGCTCTGTGATATCTTGAAAAGCTGCGATCGCATAAACTATATTTTTCCGTTCATCGTAAATTGGAGTCGCCCAAACCTCGATCGGCACAATCCTCTCCGGGCGGTGAATTTCTGCATCATCAGCGTGTACCACTTCTCCCCGCAGCGCCCGCCTAATCGGTTGCATTTCGCCCGGATAAAGCTCATTACTTCCGGCGTAGTAAGTTTGATAAACTTCCGGCAAATTGGTAGAATTAACATCAGAAACTAAGCCTTTGCCAAGTATTTTATCAGCCCAAGAATTCATGTAGCAAGGCTTCCCCATACCATCTACCACAAATATACCCACAGGCACAGCTTCCAGCAATTGAGTCAGCCGACTTTCGCTTTCTAACAGCGCTTCATTTAACTTTTCTTCAGCTACCAAAGCTTTTTCCAAATCATTCGTAAACCTCAGCCGTTCCACATCAACCAGTCTTCGCAAAGTAATATCCTCAGCAAAACCCTGATAGTAAAGCAGTTCACCACTAGCATCAAAAACAGTGCGCGCGTCCTCAGAAATCCAGATAATACTACCATCTCGGCGGTAAACTTCCGACTCAAACTCAGACACAGTACCGTACTGTTCCATCAGCGCAAAAAACTCTTGACGGCGGTGCGGTTGCACGTACAATTGCCGCTGAATATCATTAACACTTGCGATCAATTCTTCATGGGAATCATAGCCGTAAATTTGAGCCAGAGCAGGATTAGCGCTGAGCAACTTTCCATCAGGTGCAGTCTGAAAAATACCTTCAAGAGCATTTTCAAATATCTGGCGATACTTCTCTTCAGCTTGCACCAGCGCGGTTTCAGCTTGCTTGCGTTCCGTAATATCAGTAAAAGCAATAATCCCGTAGCAAATATCGCCGATAGAATCATAAATAGGAGTCGCCCAACTCTCCACCGGAATAACCTTATTCCCAGTCCGAATTTCTACACCCTCAGTCCGCACTGTTTCGCCCCGGAGCGCCTGCATAATTGGCAACTCTTCCACAGGACATCTCTGATTAGTTCCGGCTTTATAAAATTGATAAATTGCTGCTTTCTGCTCCGAATTAATATGTGGCACAGTGCCTTTACCAAATATCTCCCGCGCCTTCTGATTTGCGTAAAAAGATTGACCATTCGCATCCAGCACGCACACACCCAATGGCATAGCTTCCAGATATTGCGTCAACCGACTTTCGTTCTCGTGGAGTTTAGCAATCAGCATCGCCTGCTTGCGGCTTAATTTTGCCAACTCCTGATTCATCTCCTGAAGTTCTACTTGTTTTTCAGCTAATTGTTTATCTTGAAAATATTTATATATTGCCTCAGTAACAGTTAATTTTAAGTCATCAGATTGCCAAGGTTTAGGTATATATCGGTACAATTTAGCATAGTTTATAGCATTAGCTACCGCCTCCAAATCAGCCTGCCCTGTCAGCATGATCTTGAGAGTGTTCGGCGAGATAGCATGAACGCTCCTCAATAGCTCGTCTCCTTTCATATTCGGCATGATATGATCGGAAATAACCAAAGGAACTTCATACTGTTCTGCTAAAAGTTCAGACAGCAACTCCAAAGCTTCTTCGCCGCTTTGGGCAGTTTCAATTAAATATTTATCTTCAAAGGCTTTTAGCAGGTCTATTTCCAGACTATCGAGTATAGTCTGCTCATCATCGACACAAATAATAACTGGTTTTTTCATAACTTTGCTAGACCAGACTTAATCGCTTCAATTAATTCTTGATTTTGCCAGGGTTTTTGTATAAAAGCATGAAGATTTGCGTGAGCTTTTGTGCGTTCGATTGCTTCCTTATCTGCTTGGCCCGTCAGCATCACTGTCACAATTTGCGGATATTTTTGATGAATTTTAATCAGCAACTCATCTCCTTTCATTCCGGGCATCAACCAATCAGAGACAATTACTAGAATGTTAATCTCATCTTCACATAGCTCTTGAATAATCTCCAGTGCTTCGGCAGCACTTTCAGCAAATTCGCAAAGATATTTACCGTTAAATGCCTGTTGCAGTTCAATTTCCAGACTTTCCAACACCGCTACTTCATCATCAACACACAAAATTGCTGGTTTAGACATCGCTAGTTTTCCTCCTTTAGTCTGGCAGGGTGAACCCCGATGGGTAAGCACACCGTTTTCCAAATTCTACATTCTGCGTAGGTAGATTGCAATTTTTTAGCCCCAGACTGAAGTATGGGACGCTTTACCTACTCAATTAAATTCATCGGCAAAGACACTGTAAATGCAGTATTACCGAGCACCGACTCCACATCAATTTTACCCTGATGTTTTCCAATTATTTTTTTGACAATATCCAATCCTAATCCGCTGCCTTCTCCCGCTGGTTTCGTAGTAAAAAATGGTTCAAAAATTTTCGGCAAAATCTCCGGTGAAATTCCATTGCCGGTGTCGGTAATTTTTACAACAACGTTGGTATCTTGCTGAAAGGCGTCAATTGTTAAAGTTCCTTGATTGTCCATCGCTTGTAAGGCATTATGAATTAAATTTGTCCAAACTTGATTGAGTTCGTCGGGATAACACAGTACCGCAGGCAATGGATCTTGATAGTTTCTGACGATTTCCACACCCTGCTTTAGCTGGTTCTGATAAAGAGTTAATACAGTTTCAATTCCCTCAGTAATATTCACCTCTATTTTTTCGCCATTTACATCGTAACGCGCATAACTCTTCAGGGCAAAGACGACTTTTGCAGCGCGTTCTGTAGCGGTAGCGATGGTTCGGGCACTTCTCTGAATGCTAGCAAAATCGTAGGCGGTTTTGATAATATTTTCGCTATCAGGGTCTTTGAGCAACGGCAAAAATTCTTGCAGGTTTCCCTGCAATCCGATATTTACTAAAATGCTAGCAAGGCTGTCAGCATTATCAATCCCTGCCGAATCTAGTTCCTGCTTCACGCCTCTTTTAAATTCCCGTTTTTCTCGCGTAGATAAAGAGTGATTTTGTTGGCGGGAACTGTACATTAAACTCAAGAAATCCTTCTGGCGTTCGGCTGACAATTCTTTAAAAAAAACTGGCAAACTTTCGATATTGTTATCCAAAAAGCTGGTAATATTGCCAATAGACGATCGAATCGCCCCCAGTGGCGTATTGATTTCGTGAGCAATGCCTGCAATCAGTTGCCCTAAGGCGGCCATTTTTTCTGATTGAACTAATTGCTCCTGAGTTGCTTGCAATTGCTCTAAAGTGACTGTCAGTTCATCGTTTTTATGTCTAAGTTTTTTTTGCAATTGGCACATGGCTAAATGCGTTTCTACCCTCACTAGAACCTCTTCCACCTGAAAGGGTTTGGTAATATAATCTACTCCGCCGACAGCAAAGGCTTTGACTTTATCTAGTACGTCATTTATCGCGCTAATAAAAATCACCGGAATGTCGCGAGTGCGTTCATCAGCTTTGATTTTTTCGCAAACTTCATACCCATTCATTTCGGGCATCATAATATCCAGCAAAATTAAATCGGGCGGCATACCTTTTGCTGCCGAAAGCGCTAACTCGCCGCTAGGTACGGGGCGGACTTTGTAGCCCTTGCCATTCAAAATTCCGGCTAGCAGTCGCAAATTAGCTGGGGTGTCGTCAACTACTAAAATATTACCGCGATCTGTGCTAGGAATGTCGTTATTCATGTGATGTTGCTTGAGAGATTAACTTTAAAACTTTGTCGTACTCGAAATTTTCTATACAATTGGCGATCGCAGCAGCCGTTACTGTATCCTTTAATCTAATTTGGTCGATCGCACTTTCAATCAAATCCATATCTGCATTTAGGATTGCCAGCTTTAACTCCCCTAGCAGCGACTCAGGCAATTTCACGAAGTCAGTCGCAGTCATTTCGCGATCGCGCTCTTTGATTACCGATAAGTTAGCTTGACCCGGATCTTCATAAATATAGCGCACTCCGATATGTTTGTGCATAGCATCGAAAATATCCGCTTCCCGGAAAGGTTTCCGCATAAAAGCATCGCAACCAGCCGACAAAATAACTGCTCTTTCTTCCTCCAAAACGCTCGCAGTCAGCGCAATAATCGCGGTAGCTTGACCTTTAATCGTGCCTTTAATGTGTTTTGTTGCTTCGTAGCCGTCCATCACGGGCATTCTCATGTCCATCCAAATTAAATGCGGTGCCCAACTGTCCCAAATGTCAATAGCTTCTTGACCGTTAGTAGCTTCTTTCAGTTCAAAGCCCAGAGGATTGAGAAGTTTTATTAACAGTTGGCGGTTGAGCGGTTTATCGTCTACTATCAAAATTCGATAGGGGTGTTGATTTGGTTCTAAGCCAATCACATTGCGAATCAGTTTTGGGACTTCAATATCAGCCACATCGACTGCAACAACTTGAATGTCAAATTTAAAATTAGTCCCCTTACCGACAGCAGAACTGACGCTCACTTCGCCCCCCATTAATTCCACAAACTTGCGGCTAATTGGCAATCCCAAACCTGTACCTTCTTGCGAATCTTTGCCTGTCTGGGTTTGCACGAAAGCTTCAAAAAGATTGTCTAATTCATTGGCAGAAATACCAGGCCCAGTATCTTCGACTTCAAAATGGAGGAAGAAGGAATAGGCAGAAGCTGAATGGTCATTGTGGGCTGCATAACTCGCATTTTCTGAATGACTTAAATGGGATGTTTTAACACCATTAATTGCTATTTTTTCTGTATTTTTATAGTCTTTTGATGTATTTTTTTTTGCTGATTCTTCTTGCTGAATTAGACCGTCTAACTGCTTGCTGACTCTGACAATGACACCGCCATTTTTTGTAAATTTAAGAGCATTATTGAGGAGATTAATCAATATTTGTCGTAACTTCAACTCGTCAGTTTCTATGTATTGTGGCACGTCTGGACTGTGGTCAAAAACTAACTGCAAGTGCTTGTCATCTGCCTTAAGTTGAAACATATCGTCTAAGTCATTGAGCAGGCGATAGAGGTCGATTTTTTTGGGATTGAGAGTGGTACGCCCCGATTCAATTTTAGATAAATCGAGCACGTTATTAATCAGGGTGAGCAGGTGTTCTCCGCTGCTGTTAATTATGCTAATATTTTCTTGATGTTCTGGGGATAGAGTTTGGCTGCGAGTCATCAGTTGGGAAAAGCCGAGAATTGCATTCAGGGGCGATCGCAATTCGTGACTCATATTGGCTAGAAACGTACTTTTAGCTTGATTTGCTACTTCGGCTTTGTCCTTAGCTACAGCCAATTCGGCAGTCCGCTCTCGCACTCGCTGTTCTAAAGTTTCAAAAGATTGTTGCAGTTGTTGAGCCATGCTGTTAAATGACTTGGCTAATTCCCCCAATTCGTCGGAGCGTTGACTTTCTACTGTGGTGTCCCATTCACCTTTAGCGATATTTTTTGCTGCTGTATTTAAGCGCAAAATAGGATTTGTTACCCAGCGAGAAGTTTGAATGCCAATAGAGACAGCTACTACTAAAGCTGCGAAACACAGCCAAATCGTCGTGCGGGTATTGCCATCGATTTCTTGGGTAAAATCTGCTTCGGGAACAACTACTACAATTAGCCAGTCTAAACCTTTGCCATCTTGGAACGGCAGGACTTTTAAAAATTGTCGTTTGCCATCTATTTCAAAGTTTAATAACTCCGCTTTTTCAAGTTTGTTGAATTCCCTAAAATGTGCAGTCAAGTATTTACCTGTTGCTTGAGTAAAAGGGTTGCTGCTTTCTTCGACTTTAAATAATTGTTTTTCATTGCCACGAGTGCGAAACGGTTTTTCGGGGGTGGAAGTTGCTAATAAAGTGCCTTGGCGATCGATAATAAATGTTTGACCGGATTTGCCAACTTTGAGACTGTTGAGAAATCTTCCAATATAGTCGAGACGTAAGGCAGCAATTAATACTCCTTTTAGCTGATTTTTGTCGCTGTATACAGGTTGGATAGCGCTGATAATTAATGTCGGTTCTAGGAAGGAAACATAAGCCGAACTCCAAGTGGGTTTGCCTGCTTTTACGGCAGCTTTGTAGGAAGGATGTTGCCGATTGTCAACAGCCTTGACAACTGTTGCTACGGTAGTGCGATCGCCTCGCTCGTTCGTATGGTAAGAATAAAAATTGAATCCGGTAGATTTCTCTATCACATTCATGGTTCGGGAACCGTTAGACAGTTGTTCTCCTGATCTATAATCTCCTTTCTTGTTGCCAACAGCCGTAAAATTTATATAAGGATATAATTGTACTTGTCGCCAAAGATATTTCTCCCAATCTGATAAATTTTCCATTTTTAACAAGCCCAGTTTGACAGTATCGAGCTTGCTTTGATTGATTTGATGGGGAGTGTTCAGGTAAAGTTGCAGGTTTTGCTCGACACGCAAACTTACTTCGCTCATTAACTGACTGGCAAGGTTATTAACTGCTTTTTGTCCGTTTCTAAAAGACAAATATCCTACCAGTCCCACTGCTCCCACGATTTGCAGTACAAATGGAACTATGAGAACTGTTCGCAGCGGTAATTTATCTAAAATTTTAGAGACCATAAGATTTACAGGTTTAGTGAACTTAGTTTAAAGCCGTCTTTGCAGAGCTTGTCTTAACAGCAGCAGCATTTATAGCCGGCTAGCTAGAGGGCATTGATGCGGGTCAACTTAGCGACTGTAGATGCTTAACGCCGATCGACTGTGAGCCTAATTTTGCTATGTTAAAGTCTATTATTTTACCCATTGTCGTATTATTTGGAAAATTTACGTAAAATTGACCGTCTGTGGCTGTTAGAACTGCCTGATGCAGGCTGGAAGCGCGATTTGCACCCCATCAGCCCAGTGGTTTGGAGACAGGCGATCGAATTTGCTCGATCCACTAGCCATTTTCCGCAAGACGTGTTATAGTCGGACTATACTCGCAAAAGTCGAGGGCACGTAGCTCAGTGGATAGAGCATCAGGTTCCGGTCCTGAGGGTCGGGGGTTCGAGTCCCTCCGTGCTCATTTAAGTGAATAAAAAGATCGATCGCGAACGATCGATCTTTTTTTATGACCAATGGTTAAGAAGTGATGGCTGTTTGGGCGAACTCACACCACAGCGGTGCGCGCCGCGCCACCTACAAGCATACTGTTCACTATTAAATATCGTCATCGTTTTGACCTTGCACACCCTGAAGAATCCGCGATAACTCACTCTTCTCATTAACCGTAATCCGAGTCGGAGAACCGCTGATAATCCGTTCGTAACCGCGGAACGAATCTTTAATTTGCGGGCCATTTTCAGTAATTGTGTATTCCCGAATCCCTTTGTCGTGCCACGAACCGCGCATCTTAAACACATTAAGTGCCCGCGACATTTCCCCGCGAATTTCTACATACTGCAACATGATAATCGTGTCAGTAATCGTAGAAATATGGGAGTCCGTAATCGAATTAGAACCCATAAACTGGTCGCTGGTATTCGTGAAAAAGCCAGTAATTTCTTCCTGCTTTGCAAAACCAGTCACCCCAATCACAAATTGCCGGAAAGCATTATTGCTGACACCTCTAGCTAAAGCCGAAAGTGAGTCTATGGCAATTCGAGAAGGTTTGAATTCAGCAATTTCTGATTTAATCATCTGCAAATGGTCTTCCAAACCCGCAGATTCTGGGTAAGTGCATAGCAGTTTCAGCAGTCCTTTTTGTTCCATTTCCTCAAAATCAATGCCCCAAGAATAAGCATTGCGGAACAACTGAGCTCGCGACTCTTCATAGGCAAACAGCAGCGCCCGATTTCCGTTCATACAAGCATTCTGCAAAAACTTACTTACCAACAGCGTTTTGCCGGTTCCCGTCGCACCCGTAGCCAAAATAATCGAGTCTTTAAAAAACCCGCCGCCGCACATCTCGTCGAGAATTTTATCGCCGGAAGAAACCCGCACGTTAGAAGACTTTTGAGTTAATCGCATCGCCCCCAGTGGAAAAATATTAATACCGTCATTAGTCATCGTAAAAGGATATTCGCCCTTCATGTGAGTTGTACCGCGCAACTTCAAAATTTCGATGGTGCGGCGGCGGCGTTCTCCTTCCAATACGTTGCGAACAATTACCACATTATCCGATACAAATTCTTCCACTCCAAACCGCGCCACCGGGCCGTATTCTTCCACCCTTTCGGTAGTCATAACTGTAGTTGCGCCTACTTGTTTGAGGCGCGCCACTAAGCGAAAAATTTCTCGGCGCACTACAGAGGCAGCTTCGTACTGCTGAAATACGGCTGTCACTGAATCTATAGAAACGCGCTTGGCTTTGTACTTGCGAATGGCGTACTGAATTCGCTCGATTAAGGCAGATAAATCAAAATTTCCGACGATATCTTGACCTTCGGGATCGGGTGAAGCGTCCAAAATAAATAGCTTACCTTCGTCTATTAACCGTGCCAAATCCCAACCGAAACTGCAAGCATTTTTAATAATATCTGTGGGAGATTCTTCAAAAGTTACGAGCACTCCAGGTTCGTCAAAATGGGTGATTCCGTTATAGATGAATTGTACGGCAAATAAAGTTTTTCCCGTTCCTGATGTGCCGCTGACTAGAGTGGTTCTGCCAATGGGCATTCCGCCGTGACTGATGTCATCGAAACCCTCAATCATCGTGCGAATTTTTTCAACTCCTGCCGTTACAAATCCTTCTGGTTGCAGTGTTTGACTAATTTCATTCATTTCGATTTTTGTCAATTTTCAGTATTATTTCGTTGTTACTCATTAACCGCAGCTCATGAGTCTTTGTACTCAATTTTTAGTTTGGGCTGTTGCTCGATAACTAATGACTGCGGACTGCGGACTAATGACTGTCACCTGATTGTCTTATGAATTCAGGTCTTCTTCGCGGAGTTCTTCATAGAGCAAATCTAATCCTATCAGAACTTTCTCGCGATCGGACAAATCGCCAATAATTTTTCGCACCGGCGGTGGCAGGATTTTCGCTAGAGTCGGGGTTGCCAAAATTTTGTCCTCTTCTGCTAGCTGAGGATTTTTGAGAACGTCGATGACTTTCAGCGCGTAGACTCCTTGAAATTCTTGTTCTAGGATGTCTTTTAGGGTTTTCAAAGCTCGTACTGAGTTGGGAGTATTCCCGGCAACGTACAGCTTGAGAATGTAGGTTTTCTTCAGAGGACTCATGAACTTTTTATAATGTTGAGTATTAGTTGTCAGATATTAGTTGTAGTTGTTATTTGTCTTAAATCCGCTGTTCTTTGTTATTTTATAATAATTTCAGCATCACGATCGCGCTGCCGGCTCTCTTCTCCTTTCTTATTTGTTAAATTCTTCCTTCTTCCTTCTTCCTTCTTCCTTCTTCCAGAAAGAATTGGTTTAAAGCCGGAACCCTTGTAGGGAGAAATTAAAATCAGACTATTCATTACTCCAATCCTGGGACTTCCAGGTAGAGGTCGCCCTCATCCCTTCGACTGCGCTCTTCGAGCAAGCTGTCAACTTTCAACTTTCAACTTTCAACTTTCAACTGAACTTGAGATGGCTCTTTCGGAATGGATCGCCTATACATCTCGCACAGGTGAGCGATCGCGTCAATGAGAGTCAATCGGTAATCCAGCAATATTTCCTCGCTGCGCCCTTCTAATTTTAGCTGTTTAGCAAATTCGTCCATCAATCCCATGTGAATTTCTACAACTTGAGTCACGGGAACGTCAGCAAAAAAAGCTAAATTCACAAATTCATCGATTTGATTGTTGACCGCAGTATCTTCAGAAAAATAATTCAAAACGATTTCGCGATAAATTGATTTGAGTTGCTCCAAAAACTTTTGCTTTTCTGGCCCAGACAGATTTCGCAAAAAAACCTGGGAATTTCTTTTATAATACACGCCTAAGTATCCTAATCGCTCCCGTAATTTTTCCGCAAGCCGCCGCTGCTGTCGGCTGAGCAAACTTTGAGCAGTCAATTGGGCCGTGGCATCGATGCTTGCGGATTGGTCATTGACAGGAACCGGAGTTGAAAGTTTGAGAAATTGGGCGATCGCCCGATCGATACTTGCAGCTATTTCAGTCGATCGATCGATCGCCAGTTGCACCTCAGCCGGGTGATAAAAAAAAGCACAACTTTCGTCTTGACTCTTCTGGGATCTACTGGCTGCGGCCTCAAAACCATCCGAAGGTGGTGCTTCTAGCCTTCCATCTTCCCCGGGGTGGGGCGAAAAAATCACAGCAGGCAAAAAGAGCGATCGTGCTTGCAGCTTGCTCAGGAACTCGCGCAGATCTCCATCTACCTCAACAACCAAACAATCGACATGGTAATTGTGCTTCAGGAATCCCAAAAACTCCACCGGCGATTTAATGTGCGTTAAAGTATAACGTTCGCGCGTCAAAAGCTCGATCGCACAGCCTGCGATTTTCTCAGAATGGACAAAAATACCGATCGACAGTTGGGGAAGCAAAGCTGTAGGTGAAACACCGGCATTTGCTGAAAGTGCTGGATCGCTCAGAGTTGATATCTCCTTTACAAAACACTTAATATTTTAACAATTATTGCAACATTGATTTAACCAATCTTAACAGCAAAATTGGTAGCAACCTTTGATCGGAGGGATCATCAAAGTTTAATCTCTCCGTGCCTCAATGATCCCTCAGCCTGATTTCTGCAATTAAGCTTAAGGCTTAAAATAAGTGATAGTCGCCTCAAATCAGTTGCAGGCATAGAATTCGCAGGCTTAAGTGCCGATCCCGTGCGAGATAGCGAACTGGTATAAAACAAATAAGATACAAAAATCGGCAGCTACATTGGGTATCAAAAATATTACTGCTATTGATAGTAGACTCTCAGGTTTGTTATGCCAACCATCAGTCCCAGCCTCAAGAACTTTATCGAGCCAGTGCCACTGTGCCGACTCACGGCGGCACTAGGATCGCTGCGGTCAATTTTCAGCGAGGGCAATTGCGATCGAGTCGCAGTAGTCAACGAACAGCTACAGCCGCTAGGATTAGTTTACCTGCACAGCCTTTGGGCTGATGGACTCGATCGCACAAACGACTGGGAGCAACCTTTGTCAGAAAGCTCGATCGCGATCGAGCCGATCAGAATAGTATCTGCCACTCTGAGCATCAGTGAATTCTGGCAGTACCTGCAAACAGAGGAACTTAACACCCCAGCAAGTAGCCAAACCGTCGGCGGTTTCTCGAAAATCCCGATCGGCTTGACAGATGCCAGCGGTCAATTTTTAGGACTGTTAGACAGCCTAAGCCTGCTGCAATTCGCCGCAAACAGCAGCCTGACAGCGCAGCCAACAGCAGTCAAAGAAATCGAATTAATACCCGTTTCCGCAGCCATCGCCACCGCCCGTGCTCAAGTGCGCTTTCTAGAAGCAGGATTGAAACCCTCGGAAAACCTCAACTCCCTAGTCCAACTGCTGGAAAAACTGCCTCTGCCCCTGAGATTGCAAACCCCCACCGGACAAATAGTCAGTCAAAACGCAGCGTGGCGGATTTTGCTGGGAGCAGGCCCAGAACCAGTTCCAGAACCAGCAGCAAATTTGGGCAAACACTCGCCCCACAAACCAAGCCATTTAACAACCGAATACACGAGCGCCCAGGTAGAAGCGATCGCCCAAGAGTGCAAGAGCTTAGTAGGAGTAGGTCGATCGGGCGATGGACTGCGGGATAGCTTCGCCGCGCGTGATTCAACAGCCGCCACCAGTTGCTCGCTACCCCTGTACGCCGCCGCCTGCCCATCAACCTTAACCGCTCCAGCTTGGTGCCCCACCGCCGGCAAACCAGACACATATATTTGTGATTGTCCTGTACAAAAAGGTCAAGAACGGATCTGGCAATTTGTCAAGCAACCGCTGTCGGACAACCTAATTTTAGTCATGGGACAAGATGTCACCGAAGAACAGTTAGTTGCCAAAGAACTAGCAGCCAAAAACGCAGATTTAATCCACCTAAACCGACTCAAAGACGAATTTTTATCCTGCATCAGCCACGAACTAAAAACCCCGCTCACCGCCGTTCTCGGTTTGTCAAGCCTACTCAAAGATAAATTGATCGGAGAACTAAACGATCGCCAAACACGCTACGCCAAACTAATCCATAAAAGCGGGCGGCATTTGATGACAATAGTTAACGACATTTTAGATTTGACCCGAATGGAAACCGGGCAGCTAGAACTAATTCTCGAACCAGTCGAAATAGCAGCCACCTGCAAAAGAGCCTTTGAACAAGCAAAACAACTGCAACAAGAAGAAAAATCCACTCCCCAGCCGAGCAAAACCGACGGCGCAGCTTCCGAAGAACCATCGACCGAAATCGAATTTACACTCGAAATAGAACCCGGACTGAACTATTTGATTGCCGACGAACTGCGGCTGCGACAAATGCTCGTCAATCTGCTTGCCAACGCCCTAAAATTCACCGAAGTTGGTGGCAAAATCGGATTAAAAGTAAATGTTTGGGAAGGCTGGCTCGCATTCACCGTTTGGGACACAGGCATCGGCATTCCTGCCGACAAACAACACCTGATCTTTCAGAAATTCCAACAACTTGAAAGCCCGCTTACCAGGCGCTTTCAAGGAACCGGACTGGGATTGGTACTGACTCAACGGCTCGCCCGTCTCCACGGCGGAGACGTTTCGTTTATTTCCTCAGAAAACCAAGGCTCTGAATTTACCTTGTTGCTGCCGCCAAATCCTCCGGGAAATAGCGGGGAAGAATCCCCAGCAGGTACAGCCACCGAGGGAGAATTTTTACAACCAAAATATCAAACTCCGATCGCCAATTCTCGCTCTCGTTTAGTATTAATAGTCGAAGCAGTTCCCAAATATATCGAAGATTTAACCAACGTCCTCTCCGGTTTGGGCTACCAAGTAATAGTCGCCCGTTCCGGCACCGAAGCGCTGGAAAAAGCGCGCAGGTTCAGTCCCGAAGCGATTTTTCTCAACCCGTTGCTGCCGCTGCTGTCCGGCTGGGACGTGCTGACGCTGCTCAAGAGCGATCCAGATACTCGATCGATTCCGGCGATCGTCACAGCCACCAGAGGGGAAAAAGAACGGGCTTCTGTTAACCGCGCCGAAGGCTTTTTGAGCTTGCCAGTGGAAGAATTCGCTTTGCGGCGCTTACTAGACTCGATCGGCCACCCCGATGCCAGTACCCAGAAGGTGAGGAGTTCTTTAACTGTGTTGTGGATCAGCCCGCAAAACAGTTCCTCTCAAGGTTCTGCTTTACTGCTAAACCCCACTTACTGCCGCGTTTTGGAAGCAGACGACCTCGGCCAAGCAGAACTCGTAGCGCGAATTTGGCGGCCTGATGCGATCGTCTTGGACAGTACAAGTCAACTGCAAAACCCCTTAGCTTTTATCGAACAGTTAAGTCGGTCTCGAACTTTGGGTTCTCTCCCCTTGGTGACTTTAGACCCCGCAACTACGCAACTGGCAAATCAAGTCAAAGGATTGTCGGTATTTCCCTGTTTGGCAGCCAGTAGTCCCGATGGCACGGGGTTGGTAGCTTCTGCGTTGTGGCAAGTGATTCAAGTAGCTGCGGGCATGAGTTGGAAGCCCAGCATTTTATTTGCTGACATTTCGACTTTACCGGACTTGCACCGCGTGGCTGGGGGGAACCCGACGGCAGAATTGGAAAATGGCGATCGATCGACAAAAGCCGAGATTCCCATACCCCATTCCAAGTTTTCTACTCCCAACTTTCAAGCTTTGATTCAGTACATCCAAACCGCAGGATTTCGAGGGGCGATCGCTCCCTGCTGGACAGAAGTTTTGCAGCAGTTGCAATATCAAAGCGTTGACTTAGTGTTGCTGTGCTTGCGAGACGCCCCCTCAGAATCCCCCGCTATGTTGCAGGCGCTATCGAACCTGCGGCAAATGGCAGTAAAACTGCCAATTTTAGTCTGGGACGATCGGTCTACTGTAAATTTGGAATCTGAGGCGATCGACTTTTTGTTGCAAGAAGTATCTGCCAAAATTTTACCTTCTTCCTTGTCAGCAGCACAATTGTTGGACAAAATTCAACAGACTTTATTAACTCACTCAAGTTCCTAAAATAGAAGAATTTATCCGGTTCGTAGTGAAGACTTTAGTCCGCTAAAAAGCAGTGAATCAAAACTATTATTCTTGAGTGTGCAACAGAATTTTGGGACTATTAAAATCAAAAGTAGGAAGCGTTGCGAGTCAAGAAGCAATATCAAAAATCAAAAAAATGAGTTATTATAGGCGATCGAGAAACCATTATACTTTTTTCTGGGGCTGTACAGTGCCTAATCGCATTCCTTTAATATCTCTGGTGTTCGCACTCGGTTTGTGGACAATGCCCAAGCCTGTTGTGGCACAGGCACTTCTGCCTTACACCCTGCAAATCGACTCGACCGGGCTCGAACAGACAGCCTTGAGCCTTGCAGAACGAGCCGTCCAGCTAGCCAGACTCCAGCAGTACCAACTCGCCGTCCCCAGTGCCGAACTTGCGACGCAGTTAGCCCCCAAGAATGCTCAAACTTGGACTTTGTTAGGCAGCTTGTACCTTCAAATCGAGCAGTTTGACAAAGGCATTGAAGCTTTGGGGCAAGCTCAATCTCTGGCGCCAGAAAATGCCTCAATTAAATTTGTCTTGGGAGAAGCTTACTTTCGGCAAGCAAATTATGAGAAAGCAGCCGAATATTTGCAAGCAGGGTTGAAAATAAAGCCAGAGACTCCGGGCGCATTATTTGATTTGGGCAATGCTTTTTACAAGCTGAAGCGGTTCGATCAGGCGATCGCCCAATATGAAAAAGCCTTTGCTTTAGAAAAAAAACTCTGGCCCGCTATCAACAATATCGGATTAGTCAAATACGAAATGGGAGATGTCGATGGCGCCATTCGTCGCTGGCAAGAAGCGATCGCGATCGACGACAAAGCAGCAGAACCAATGCTAGCTCTAGCAGTAGCACTCTACACCAAAGGCGACAAAGAAAAAGGTTTAGCCCTGGGAGAGGCCGCCCTGAAATTGGACAGACGCTATACCACAGTAACTTTTCTCAAAGAAAACCTCTGGGGCGATCGCCTAATCGCAGCCACCCAAAGCTTCCTGGCCACTCCCCAAATTAAAGCAGCACTTACTGCAATTCAAGACGCCCCACCATTGCCCGATACATCGCCCTAATTCTAGTTAGGTTCGTCGTGAGGACTGAAGTCCTCAGAGCATTTTTTAGCTGAGCAAGATGTAATATGTTTCAACAGCATCAATCACACACTTCCGAATATCGCACCAATATTTCTACTCGTTACTAGGCTGTGCTTGGTAACGCAGATCGGTCGGCTCTGCCTCCTTTTTTCCAGCCGAGGCAGAGCCTCGCTGATATGGATTCCAAGGCAGAGCCTTGGAACCAGTTAAACCAGTTAATCCCCAATCTAAAATCTAAAATCTAAAATCTAAAATCTAAAATAGTATCACCTATGACATCCACCGCCACGATCGCCCCCCTAAGCTGGACAGAACTAGAAACACTCACAGACTTTCAAGTAGATACCGTCAACGGGCCAACGAACTCTCAAGCCCGCTTGCGCCTCTTCGGACAGCCCGAATCCGACGTGAGAGTCACACTGTACCGCGACAATCATGCCTGGTGTCCCTATTGCCAAAAAATCTGGCTGTGGTTGGAAGAAAAACAAATCCCCTATCGCATTGACAAAGTTACCATGTTCTGCTATGGGGAAAAAGAGAACTGGTACAAGCGCAAAGTGCGATCGGGAATGTTACCCGCGATCGAGCTAGACGGCCACATTATTACCGAAAGCGATGATATCCTAATCGCCCTAGAACAAGCCTTCGGCCCCTTGGGTTTGGGCATGGAAAACCCCCAAGTCCTTCCCCTGCGACAGCTAGAGCGAATGCTGTTTAGTGCTTGGTGCACTTGGCTGTGCCGCGTCAGTTCAGGCGGAGCAGACCAGCGCAACCGCAACCAATTTACCAGCGTTGTCGCCCAAGTGGAAGCAGCACTCTCGCGCACGCCCGGCCCTTATTTCCTGGATGAATTTGGCACAGTCGATGTAATTTTTACGCCCTACGTCGAACGGATGAATGCCAGTCTTTACTACTACAAAGGATACTCCCTGCGGGAAGAAAACCCGCGATTTGCTGACTGGTTTGCAGCGATGGAAAGTCGCCCCACCTATCGCGGCACTCAGAGCGACTTCCACACCCACGTCCATGATTTACCGCCTCAGATGGGCGGCTGCTGGGAAAACGGCGAACCCCAGATGCTACTCAACAAAGCCCGCGTGGATAATGGCCCTTGGGCCGGACTACCAGATGTGATGTATCCAGAACCGGAAACTTCCCGCGCTGAAGCACTCCACCGCGTCATCAAGCATCGCCAAAACATCATTCGAGTCAACCCTGCTGACGACAATTTGTTCGACGAAGCGCTGCGTTGTGCTTTAACTTTGATGATGACTAGCGAAGTTTGTACGCCGCCGGCTGGTTCTGATACGGCTTTGCGGTATTTGCGCGATCGGGTAAATGTACCCAGAGATATGTCAATTTACGCGGCCAAGCGGCTGAGGGAAAGCTTAGAGGAAACTGCGGCCATCGTGGGTGACGGCCAAGGCGAACCTATTCCCGTGAAGCACCGGCGGGATCAAGATCCGGCTAACTTTGTTTGACACTCCCCAACTATCGAGGTATGAGGATTCTTAATGCAGCGACTGACCTTTAAATGTTCCGTCCTTACCACAGTAAGCTGTTGAGCATTTAAATTGCATATTCGGGACGGGCTTCCACAGGTACGCCTTGGTGATGCTTCGCCTGGAGAATCGGTGTCGGTACTTTGAGCTGCGGTAATTGCGATCGATAATCCGACTCAAAAATCAACTTAATCATAGCTTGGGCAATATCATCGACCGACTGGCGCAAAATCGTAACCTGCACCGGATTGAGTATCGGGTACAATTTGCAAAAGAACTACATTGCTATTACGATCGCCACTCGACAAAAATCTAATGTCCCCAGTCGCACCGCTAACCTTAAAATCCGCACCAGCCAAGGTTTTAGCCAACATCACCCGCCCTGCTTGACCGCTAGAAGGAGCAATTTTCCCGATCGACCTTCCCAGCCGCAACACCTGCACCGCATCGTAACTCATCGCCGTCCGCCAATTAACATCAATTCCCCACAAATCTCTAGCTAATTCTACAAAATTTTGACTTTTACTATCAGCAAAATGCCAAGGGACAGAAATTATCGCCCCGTTCAAAGCTGCTCCACCTTGTTTCAATAAATCCGTATTGTAGAGAGCATCGCCGCCAATAATTGGCAAACCTTTTTGATTATTTCTAGCAATTTTTAGAGCAGAATTTACAGTATCTGAATCTGGCAGCAATACTAACACATCTGCTGCCATCCCATCCAGATGCGCCGTAGAATTTGGCTCGGACAAATCTACTTGCTTAACAACTTGACCGCCTTCCAAAATCAAAGTAGTAGAAAAAGCTGTTTGTAACGACTTGCTATAAGAACTTTTGGAATTGTAAAAAACCGCAGCCGTGCTTTTTTTCAGATTACTTAACATATAGCGAGCTAAAGCCGTACCTGTAAATTGGTCGCTGGGAATCGTCCGAAAGAAATAGTTCACGCCGTCAGGACGCTTCGGAACCGTTGCTAATTCAATGCTCGTGCTCGTAGGTGCGATCGCCACCATTTGATTTTGACTGTAAATTGGAGCAACTGCGATCGAGGTTTTGCTGGTTCCGTGACCGACAACCGCTAAAATACTGCTATCTGCAATCAGACTGTTCGCAATAGCTTGCGCCCGATTTTGATCGTTACCATCATCAGCAATTACCACCTTTAAAGGCACTCCCGCCTTAATTGCTTCGTCTTGAGCTTGAGCTATCCCACGCAAGATTTCCGCCGCCGCGCTGAGATTGTCGCTAATCGGAACTACTGCGGCAATTTTCAGAGCTTCCGCAGTGCCGAGTCGAGCGTTATTGAGATAAATCAAAGTTTCCGGGTCAGTGCGATCGACTTTTAAAGCCGCTTCTAGCTTGTTTACCGCCGTTTTGAAGTCTTTGGTGGCGATCGCACGAACTGCTGCTTGCTTGTCAGGATTGGCGGTGCTAGCGAACAAAATGCGATCGCCCGCACTGATGTAACTGCTGGCATCTACGGGCGAGGAAGTCTGGGCATTTTTCGATGCAACTCCGGGCAAATTAGGCACTTGAGGAACGCTAGGATTCAGTCTGCTATGAGCCAAATATACAGCATCTTTGAGGATACTTGTTAACTCATTTTTGAAGACAAAAACACCTCCGCCTAAAGCAATTAAAACTATCAAAAGTATATCAAAGATCCAGCTTTTTTTGCTATATTTTTGATAATTAGCCTGCTGGTGACTGCTCGCCAAAGTAGCCGCTGTCGGCTCATCCAAAGCAGCTAACATTTGCTGAGCAGTAGCGAACCGAGTTCGCGGGTGAAACCTAATCGCCTTATCCAGAACCGCCGCAAATCTCATACTCACCTTTGATGCGTGATTCTGCCACAGCATCTCCCTAGTTTGGGGGTCAACTTCTAAATCCTGCGGCCACTTTCCAGTCAGCAAATAAATTGCAGTCAATCCCAAACTGTACAAATCGCTAGAATATTCTGGCCGGCCTGCGGCTTGTTCCGGAGACATAAATTGCGGCGTTCCAATGGAGATAGTTACATCATTTTTCCCAGTTGTTACCGATTGATTAATTGTTTCCTTAACTACGCCGAAATCTATCAGCACAGGTAGATTATCAGAATTGCGTAAAAGAATATTTTGCGGTTTCACATCTCGGTGAATAATCTGTTTTCCATGTATGTAATCCAAAACAGCCAGCAGACTTGTGAGAATTTCCTTAACTTGTTCCTCGCTCATTTTACCAGTAACTTTTACTCGGTTGTTGAGCGTTTCCCCGTCTATCCATTCTAGGGCTAAGAAAAATAAACCGTTTTCCTCAAAGTGACCGTAAAGTTTGGGAATTTGAGAATGTCCTTCACCCAACTTTTCCAAAACAGCAGCCTCTTGAGAAAAACGCTCTCGAATGCTTTGGTCAATGTCAGGATTATCAATCTGGGGTTTAAGCTGCTTAATCACGCAACATCGGTGCGAAGGCATTTGCGTGTCTTCGGCCAACAATGTTAACCCAAAACCTCCTTCTCCCAGCTTATCAATTACCCGGTAGCGATTGTTTAAAAGTGTCTCAAATTCTGGGTTTGGTTCCGGGGGCTGCAAAATCTCGCCGTTGATTTGCACCGGGCTTTCTACTGCTAAAATTCCATATTTGCCGCTCCCATTTGGTTCAGTATGAATTAGTGTCGATGTATCGCCGTTGTCTTTTAACTTTCTCCTGAGTTCACAAATGCGATCGACTATTATTTGCTCTTCGTCACCTGTTGGGGGACGTTTATACAGCACATTGAAAATCGCGGCCGGTTCGACATATTTGCCATAGTGCTTGCTCAATAGCAGCAGCACGATATATTCTTCTTTGTTTAGGTCTATGCACTCTGAACCCAGCTTGACGGCTCTGGTTTTAGTATCGATGCTCAAGTTGTCCATATCTAAAAAAATTGTTTATAAAATAAAATCAATAAACTTGTGGAAAAGCGCAGAGCAACGCAGATGCAACGCAGATATTTTCCTGATGGGAAAGCGACTTTTTCAATCTTGTTTATAGTTCATTCTCTCTTGAGATTTGTTAAAGCGTGCAAGTCAACTGGCCCAAATCGCAAGTTTAAGCTTTGTTGGGACTTAAAAATTTTCAAGTTTTGTTAATAACTCACAGAGGTAAGCTCAGTATAAACCCTGTTTGACCAAGTATGGCAGCTTCTAGTTGAATATCGCCGCCGTGGGCCCGTGCGATTTCCCTTGCTAAACTTAGCCCCAATCCCGATCCTTCGATTTTTTGGATCTGAGTGGAGTCGCCGCGATGGAAACGCTCAAAAATGCGATCGCGCTCGCCAAAAGAAATATCTTGAGAACTATTGACAATTGTCACAATTACTCTTTTTTCCTGACACTCAGCCTGTAACCTGAGCCAACCCTTCGGTAAATTATATTTAATCGCATTCCCAACCAGATTTTGCAACACCTGCACCAGTAAATCGCGATCGCCTTTGATAAACAAATTGGGAGCAATTTCCATTTGCACATCTAAATGTGGTGCTAACAGTTCCATATCTTCGGCAATTTCCGATAGCAAAGCCGACACATTCACCTCAACTCGATGTAAACCCATGCGTCCGGCATCGGCTAGAGAAAGTAAGAGAAGTTTGCGGGTAATTTCACTTAATCGGCGAACTTCATCCAATAAATTACTCAGTGTTTGCTGCACCTCAGAACCAGATTCAACTTGATGCAAAGCCAGTTCTAATTGCCCTTGCAAAATTGCCAGCGGTGTCTTTAATTCGTGAGCAGCATCTCCACTAAAACGAGAAGCTTGTTTAAAACTTCGCTCCAGACGTTCTAACATCTGATTGAACACCAAAATTAATTCAATAAACTCTATATCTGTTGAACCAAGGGGCACGCGATCGTCTAGCCCCTGTACAGTGACATTACGAATTGCTGTAGTAAGTCGCCCAATTGGATACAGAATACTCCGCGATATCACCCATGCTCCACCGGCTACGAGTAAAAGCACTATGGGAATTGATACGATAAAGACATTAGAAATCGATGCCATTTCTAGAGCGATTCCTTTTAAACTAACGGCGATTGCTATTTGAGTCTGAGGAGAATGAACCGCGCCGACGCGCCAAATCTTCCTGTTAGTACGCATTGTTGCTAGTTGAGTCTGGAAAACTCGATGAAAATCAGGTCGATCGAATTCAGGGGGTCGATCCCGTGGGGGTCTTCTTTCTCTCGGTGGAAATGATTCTGGTCGATCGCGTGGGGGTCTTCTTTCTCTCGGTGGAAATGATTCTGGTCGATCGCGTGGTGGTGGATCTAGTAAATTCGGTGGAGGGGGAGGTTCTAACTCAAAAGGCATTCTCACAGGATCGGGAGGCGGTTGGGGTAGCGCTCGCCATAGTGAATTGGCATCAATTTCATCTTGCCATTGGGTCGATTTGTAGAGTAAATTACCATCTCGATCATTCACCAACAATGCCACATTTGCTTTCCCATTCATCCCCAAAACTAATGGCAAAGAAGCAGCATAATTATCCCATTGAGTCGATTGCGGGCGGGTAGCTTGGATTAACTGATTTTTGATTTCAGCATCAAGACGTTTGACCTTAGCCTCGTAAATTAACCACCACGAAACAATACTAAAGCCAATCAGAGCAACACTTCCCAGAACAGAACAGAATAGAGTAATCCGAAAGCGAAAAGATTGTAGTTTCATGATACCTCTTGCATTAATTCGCTTTCCTATCTTGAAATTATCTGCGTTGATCAGTGTTGATATGTCTAACATCTGCGGTTAATTTATCAATCATAGATTTATGCAATTCAAATCTGTGATGCTATAGCAACCGCCACATCGGTGAGGAAATATAGCAGTGGACAGTTGACAGTTGACAGTTGACAGTTGCAAGATCAGGAAATCAAACCGTTTAGGCTATGGGTTAGGAAGCTCTATTCATGAGGTTATTTATGTCCTCAATGCTGTGGCGATTGCTATAAATAACTTCATGAATAGAGCCGATACCCTTACTGCATCAATGGTTTGATTCCCGTTATGCAACTGTCAAATGTCCACTGTCAACTGTCAACTGCTATACATCTGGTTTGCGAAACCGATAGCCAACGCCGCGCACACTTTCAACCCATCCCACACCACCAATGGGTTCAATTTTCTTGCGAATGCGTTGAATACAGACATCTACTACATTCGTATTCGGATTAAAATCATAGCCCCAGATATGTTCGAGGATTTGAGTGCGGGTGAGCACCCTACCGGGCGATCGCATTAGATATTCCAACAGATTAAACTCGCGGGTTGTCAGTTCGACTTTATGTCGCTCGCAGGTAACTTCTCGGAGAATGCGATCGAGCTTAACCGGGCCAACACTGAGAATATTTTGCCCATCGCCGGAAGCACGTCGCACTACAGCATGAATCCGAGCAACTAACTCCTCAACAAAAAACGGTTTAGCCAAATAGTCATCGGCACCGAGATGTAAGCCTTGAATGCGATCGTCTAATTCATTGCGAGCCGTCAATAAAATCACAGGTACATTGCGCCCCGCTTTTCGCAGAAGTTTGAGGATAGATAATCCGTCTTTTCCCGGCAAAACAATATCAAGTACGATCGCATCATATTGATTATCCATCGCCCGCTCATAGCCGTCGTTGCCATTATCGCAATAATCCACCACAAAGCCTTGTTCTTTCAAGCCGATACAAACAAAATTAGCGATTTTTTCTTCATCTTCAACGTAGAGAATATTCATAAATTCACCGATGCGTTGTGATTATACAGTGATTGTTTATTTAATTAAATTACAAAATTGTAATCAAGCAGCAGAGTTCCCGGTCATGTTTGGGTAGTTTGATGCTGCTATCAACTTTTTTGCGGCAATCACTACCATGAAAAATCCTGCATTACTCGCATTACCTGCTACAGCCTTGCTGCTGGGATTTAGCAGCTTCACTTTGGGCGATCGAACTACAGTCAGTTTTAACATCCCGCTAGCCCAAAGCCAACCCGCGCCCGATCGACAGCGCAGACATCCGCCCCGTATAGATTTTGCCGCTGCGGCCAAACAATTAGGCATCACCGAAGCCGAGTTAATCGAAGCTTTGGGGCTACCAGCCAAACCGCCAGAATCGCCGAGTGACAATAATCGCCCGCCCAGCCCACCGCCCCCTCCTCGTTTAGATATTCCCGGTGCAGCGAAAAAGTTGGGAGTCACCGAAGCAGAGTTAATCAAAATTTTGGGTATTCCACCGCGTCCATCGGGCGATCGCAATATACCTGAGAATTCAGAAAAACGCTAATTTTTCAACATTACAAAACTGTAATCCTAGCACGTGGATAAATGTCATGTTGAACCAGCTTAATGATTGTAGTGACCAACTTAAAGGCAAGCGAGAATTCATTTCCTTAGCCTGACAACTGCTTCAAACATATAAAAATCATCGAGGTAATTACACCATGCCACAACTATTTCCTAATCCAAATTCAATCACTGCACCTGGCAATGTTTCTCCTCAAAACCAAGGTTCAATGGGCAATCCTCCACCTCCAAACCAAGGTGCAATGGGCAATCCTCCACCTCCAAACCAAGGCGCAATGGGCAATCCTCCACCTCCAAACCAAGGCGCAGAACTTGTCAGTTCTGCTTTACCTCCGCAAAACCCAACTCCACCCGCTCCACCAGCTAACAGTATCAGCACCACAGCAGGAAACGACAACATTACAGGAGATAGTTTAGATAACTTCGTCCTAGCTAGTAGTGGCAACGATGTGATCGATGGAGGAACAGGCACAGATTCAGTGAGCTATCTCGCCCTAAGTAACGCCATCACCCTCAAGGCTCAAGGAATTATCAGCAAAGGCACAGACGGTACAGATACCCTGCAAAATATCGAACAAATTATTGCTCCTTTGGGACAGCTTAATACGATTGATGCTTCCACTGGTACCGGCGCGGCTTCTATTAACGTGAATTTATCAACGAATAGTGTGGCGGTGAACAATATACCTGGTATTGGCACTCTGAATTTTACCGCAGAGAATTTCGCGAATGTCACGGGCACGCCCAATGTAGATGTGATTACTGGCAATAACCTAGACAATTCTTTAGTAGGAGGAGCGGGTAATGATACACTTTCGGGTGGGCGTGGTAATGATACCCTGATTGGAGTCAATCCATTGAGTGCGACACCGGGCACGAATGAAACGGATGTACTGATTGGTGGTCAGGGTAGAGATATTTTTGTGGTGGGTGATGCCGCAATTAGCTACTACAAAGGCACAGGATTTGCACAGATTCAGGATTTCCAACAGGGAATCGATCGCATTCAGTTACACGGGCAGCTTTCGGACTACAGTATTGTTGGTAATTCGATAAATTTGGCGGGTACTTCTGACCAAGTTGCTGTAATTCAAGGTGGCTTTACTCCTGATAGTTTCCTGTTTGTTTAAGCATTACGCAGCGAGGCTAGAAAGAGAAAGACGAGAAAGACGAGAAAGACGAGAAAGACGAGAAATTCGGTTTTTTACAAGACCGGGCGGTTGAAAGAGACTGTTGGCGAATTAAAAAAGGGTGAAACCAAACATCCCGTAATCCTGGCAAGAGAACTATGA
>NZ_JAUBVX010000035.1:0-2156 GCF_036706065.1 Microcoleus sp. A2-C3
GGTACTGGTACTCAGCGCCAGGAGCTTCATTTTTCTATTCTCAGTACCGCTTAGACCTTAACCGAGAAGTATTGGGTGATGTGGTAGTTGTTCCATTCCCATTTTCAGATTTAACACAAGCCAAGCGCCGACCGGCTTTAGTTATAGCAACTTTGACAGGAGACGATCTAATTCTTTGTCAAATTACTAGCCAGAGAATAGCCGATCGCTATGCTATTACTCTTGAAAGTAGTGATTTTAGTGAGGGCCGACTTAAACCTTACGAGCAACATTAGACCTAATCGCTTGTTTACGGCTGACCGAGAAATTATACTTTATAAAGCTGGTAAGCTTAAGCCTGATAAGTTGAACGAGGCGATCGCTAAAATCGTTGAAATTATTCAGCAGTAATTGCCTGTTGTCAAGCGTTCCGTCTGTTCAAAATGCTGTTTGACTGCGTTGTGTTGTGCGATCGACCTTTCGATGTCAAAAAGAGCGATCGCCCGCCGCCCGTGAAAAAGTAGTAAAGGGCGATCGACCTTTGGATACTAAAAGAGCGTTAGCGAAGCCCTCGAAGAGGATCGCCCTTCGCCCGTGAAAAAGTAGTAAAAGGCGATCGACCTTTCGATGCTAAAAGTGCGATCGCCCTCCCATCCCAGAAAAGCGATATTAATGCTAAACTGGGAAATCGGGAAACTCAATTGATAATTATGTAAATGAAGTAAGAGCCTATATGCCAAGGAAAATTCGGGACTATAAGGCTGAATTGATTAGATTAGGGTTTGTGCAGCGGCGTGGGAAGGGGAGTCATCATAACTGGAAGCATTTGCAACTACAACTGTTAATTACTATTGCCTTCAAAGACGGTGAAGATACACCGTTATATTTGGAGAAATTGTTAAAACAAGCAATTCAAGAGTTAGAAACAATTGCAGCAGAGGAATCAGAGGAATGAATTACCGCTATAGTTTATTAATTCAATGGTCACAAGAGGATCAACTGTATTTGGTAACACTACCAGAGTTTGCTAAACTGGCGATGCAGCCTTGCACTTATGGGAAAACTTATGAAGAAGCGATAGCCAATGCTCAAGAAGCGATCGCCAGCTACCTTGACTATTGCGAAGAAGAAGGTTTAGTACCTCCAAGTCGGATGACCGTTGCAGCTTAAATAAAAGGCGATCGCCCTTTCCATCCCAAAAAGCGATCACCCCTCCATCCCCAAAAAAGCGATCGCCCTCCCATCCCCAAAAAGCGATCGCCTCCCACCCCAGAAAAGCGATCGCCCTTCGCGCGTGAAAAAGTAGTCAAGGGCGATCGACCGGCACGATGCAAAAAAGAGCGATCGCCCTTCGCGCGTGAAAAAGTCGTAAAGGGCGATCGACTTTTCGATGTCAAAAAGTGCGATCGCTCGACATTCCTTCTCTCTCAAGTGTCATTGTGCCCTGAGATTGGCTAAAATAATCCTCATATCGTCTAGGAAAGCTTTATGCCAGAAGTTGCACGATTTTACGGAATCATCATCATCAAATTTTTATTTCTAAACTAGACGAGTTTAGTGTTTTAGCTGATGTTTCGTATGAGTGTTACTATTATTCAAGTATCTTCACTATTAACGGGGACATAGTATGATGAATAGCGATCGCCTCGAAACGTTAACAAACCAAGCTGAAGAACTCATACAGACAGGTGATTATAAGGGAGCGATCGGCATATTCCAGGAAGCTTTGCAAATAGCTCCCAATGATATAGAATGTTTGAGACAGTATGGTAAAGCATTAGCAAAAAATAACCAATATCCAGAAGCATTTAAAATCTTTGAAAAAGCTAAGAGGATTGACCCTACGAATGTAAAAATTTTAAGCTCCTATTCTAAGGTATTAAAGTGTGGAAGTAGGCTAGATAAATGGTTAGAAATCTTGAATATTTTAGTAAAAATTGAACCTAATGATCTGATAACGCTAAATAATTATGCCAATGCTTTGACTGCAAATAATCAGCATAAAAAAGCTTTACAGTTGTTTGAGCGAGCGCTACAGATTGAACCTAATAATCTGATAACATTATTTAGTTATGCCAAAGCTTTGATTTCAAATAATCAGCATAAAAAAGCTTTAGAGTTGTTTGAGCGAGCGCTTCAAATTCAACCTGATAATGTGATAACGCTAAATAGTTATG
>NZ_JAUBVX010000035.1:2256-2648 GCF_036706065.1 Microcoleus sp. A2-C3
CCAATGCTTTGAGTTTAAATAATCAGCCTGAAAAAGCTTTAGAGTTGTTTGAGCGAGCGCTTCAAATTCAACCTAATAATCTGAGAACATTATTTAGTTATGTCAAATCTTTGACTGCAAATAATCAGCATGAAAAAGCTTTAGACTTGTTTGAGCGAGCGCTTCAAATTCAACCTGATAATGTGATAACGCTAAATAGTTATGCCAATGCTTTGAGTTTAAATAATCAGCCTGAAAAAGCTTTAGAGTTGTTTGAGCGAGCGCTTCAAATTCAACCTAATCTTCTGATAACGCTAAATAATTATGCCAATGCTTTGACTGCAAATAATCAGTATGAAAAAGCTTTAGAGTTGTTTGAGCGAGCGCTTCAAATTCAACCTAATAATCTGAGA
>NZ_JAUBVX010000035.1:2748-3679 GCF_036706065.1 Microcoleus sp. A2-C3
ACATTATTTAGTTATGCCAAAGCTTTGACTGCAAATAATCAGCCTGAAAAAGCTTTACAGTTCTTTGAGCGAGCGCTTCAAATTCAACCTAATAATCTGATAACATTATTTAGTTATCCCTATGCTTTGACTGCAAATAATCAGTCTGAAAAAGCTTTACAGTTCTTTGAGCGAGTGCTTCAAATTGAACCTAATGATCTGAGAACATTATTTAGTTATGCCAAAGCTTTGACTGCAAATAATCAGCATGAAAAAGCTTTCCAGTTCTTTGAGCGAGCGCTTCAAATTGAACCTAATAATCTGAGAACATTATTTAGTTATGCCAAAGCTTTGACTGCAAATAATCAGCCTGAAAAAGCTTTACAGTTCTTTGAGCGAGCGCTACAAATTCAACCTAATAATCGGAAAATGCTAAATAGTTATGCCAAAGATTTTAGTTCAAATAATCAGCCTGAAAAAGCTTTAGAGTTCTTTGAGCGAGTGCTTCAAATTGAACCTAATAATCGGAAAATGCTAAATAGTTATGCCAAAGCTTTGATTTCAAATAATCAGCATGAAAAAGCTTTACAGTTCTTTGAGCGAGCGCTTCAAATTGAACCTAATAATCGGAAAACGCTAAATAGTTATGCCAAAGCTTTGAGTTCAAATAATCAGCATGAAAAAGCTTTAGAGTTGTTTGAGCGAGCGCTTCAAATTCAACCTAATAATCGGAAAACGCTAAATAGTTATGCCAAAGCTTTGAGTTCAAATAATCAGCATGAAAAAGCTTTACAGTTCTTTGAGCGAGCGCTTCAAATTGAACCTAATGATCTGATAACGCTAAATAGTTATGCCAAAGCTTTGATTTCAAATAATCAGCATGAAAAAGCTTTACAGTTCTTTGAGCAAGCGCTTCAAATTGAACCTAATAATGTGATAAAGCTCAATAGTT
>NZ_JAUBVX010000035.1:3779-71455 GCF_036706065.1 Microcoleus sp. A2-C3
ATGCCTATGCTTTGACTTGGATTCGTGAGTATGAGAAAGCTTGGCCGTTGTTTGAGCGAGCGCTTCAAATTGAACCTGATAATGTGATAACGCTCAATAGTTATGCCTATGCTTTGACTTGGATTCGTGAGTATGAGAAAGCTTGGCCGTTGTTTGAGCGAGCGCTTCAAATTGAACCTAATAATCCAAAAACTATCAGTAGTTATGCTATTACTTTAGCTTCAATTGGTCAGGATGAGAAGGCTTTGCCCTTCTTTGAAAAAGCACTACAAATGGGATTGGAAAATCATAATATACGAAACGATTTTATTTATTTTCACTATTTTCCTGCACTAGAAAGACTAGGCAAATACCAAGAGGCTATCAACCAGTTATCTGAAATCAAAAAGGATTTTCTGAGTCAATATGAAGCTAATATAATTCTACTCAAATTAGGTAGGCTATACTACTGCATTAAGCAACGAGAGAAAGGTGACGAATATTTCGAGGCAGCAATTGCCAACTCGGATGACAAAGAGAAAACACGGCTCCACAGTGCTAGAAATATTTTTGCCAGCGATCCTCATAACGATACAGCCATTCAAATGCTGCGGCAAATCGACAAAGATTCTCCGCACTACGATCAGGCAAGGGAAATGCTGATTCTTAACTTTAGTGAGCAAGACTACTTTGAAATGGTCAACGCTGATGTCCCAAGTGAATTAAGCGACACGGAAATTCTCAATCGGGCGATGTATCACAAAATCGCCAATGAGATCAGTATCCTTAAAGCAATTGCTTATCGAATTTCACGTCGCTCCGATCGCGAAGATCCTTTATTAAACGGTATTATTCAAGCGATTGAAGATGTCTTCAAAGAAGTTGAAAAACGCAAGCAAGCACAAAAATCTGAGATTGAAACTATTTCTAATGACGACTATCGGAGGATTTTGACGGTCATTTCCAAAACTGCCCATGATATCTCTGACTTTGTGAATAACGAATTGGCTGTGATCAAGTCGCAGACTATACGATCCATCCGAAAGTTATCACCTAATGACGAGCATTACGCCCAGTTTGATAAATTGCTGACACAACTGGAACTAACCCAGAGTGCTCTCAATGACTTGAAAGCTATCAACGAAGGTATTTCGATCAAAAATCACCGTTTTCAGGTCAAGGAACTATTTGAAAAGTGGGAAATAACTTGCCATATTGATAATGCTTGGATTCTTCTAGACATAAGAAACGGTGACTCTCACTTCTATGGAGATCAGGAAAAAATAAAGAGTGCATTGAATGAACTGGTCGAAAATTCTCTGAAGCACAATGCTGATCAGCCGAAATTGACCATTCATATCACATCTCAAGATGTCGTCAACCCATCAGGAATTCGGGGAATGAATGTCCCTGGAGAGCAAAAATATCTGTTTATTGAATTTGCTGATGATGGTAAGGGCGTTCCAGAGTATCATAAAGATTGGATCTTTCAACCCCTAAAAACCACATCTCAGGAGGGTAAAGGTAGCGGATTAGGGCTGTTCATTATCCGTAAAACCCTGACCAAGATGAAGGGCTATATTCGGGAAACGGGACAAGATGGAGCTAGATTTGAAATTTATATTCCTTATCTTGAGGAAGAGGTGTAAGATAATATGCAAACTCAAAACGTCCATTTGCTGTTGGTAGAAGACAATCCTAGATTTTTGAATGAGTTACTGGAATGGCTTGGGGACTATGGCTATGAGCAGATTGAAACGGCTACCAGTGTTGCTCAAGCTCAAGAGAAGTTGGGAAATCCCTTTGACGTAATTATTGCAGATATGCGAATGGAGCAGGATGACAGTGGATTTGCTGTTATTGACGAAGTGAAAGCCCGAAATCTTTCTTCTGTAGTTATTATCTTGACTGCCAATGATACAGTTTCAGATTGCCGCACTGCTTTCAAGATGGGCGCATGGGACTATATTTCTAAAAATATGCGAGGTAATATTTTCGATATACTTGATGAATCGATTCAGGATGCGATCGCCTATTTCAACCGTTGGGGTAACGTTCAGAATGAGCAGTGGATTAACGAGAATATAGAAACGTTGGATCAAACATATTTTGGTCAGTACATTGCCGTGATTAACAAAACGGTAATCGATGCAGCAGATACAGAAGAAATATTGAAAGGACGGATTGAGGCACGACAAATACGCCGCTTTTTAACAACGATCAGAAAAATTGGCGAACTGCGCCCAATTTCTGAGTTGATCAAACTCCCTGAAAGCGATCGCCTGGAGTATAAGAGTACCTTTCAGTGGGATGTTAAGCGCGATTGTGAGAATAAAGACTTAAGATTTAGCACTCTTAAGACAATTGCTGCATTTCTTAATTCTGAAGGTGGAACTCTCATTATCGGCGTTGAAGATAATGGTAATATTTTCGGGCTAGAAAAGGATTTGTCTTTACTGTCAAATGGAAATCTAGATAAGCTAGAGCGGACAATTATTGATTCAATTTGTCAATATATTGGTAGTAACTTTACTCAGCAGATTAAAATTCGGTTTGAAAAAATTGATGGCAAAGATGTCTGCGCGATTGATATAAAAAAATCGGCGAAAAAAGCTTGGCTACAGAAAACGAACGAAAAGAAACTTGAATTTTATATTCGGATGTCGAACAGCTCTAAACCTCTTGATATTCCAGATATCTACGAACACCTATAATGGGACTATGCGGTGCGTGAGAAATAGCTTAATCGTTGGTAGTTGAAGATTTCTCGTTCTCACGCACCCTACAAAGCTACTACGGTTAGGGCAGTTTATGAGTATGAACCTTTCGCTGCTGCTGATGCTGCTGTACCGGAACCGATGACGGCGATGGGTACAATGGTGGCTGCTGGAATGGGTTTGTTGTGGAAGAAAAGACGCACAAAAAGATAAGAAGACAGGGCGGTTAAAATTACGTTATTTTCTTCAGTCTGCGGAGGCAGACTTTGTTTGTGTAGACGCGGTTTCAACCGCCGTCTGCATCTCGCCCCGCCTAGAAACCGCGTTTTTTACCGGGATTAAAGGCTATAGCCCAGTTTTGGCGAAAAAAACCCGGTTTCTCAGTCATCGACGCATTATGACGGTGTACCAAGGCTTTGAGATTGCTTCACTACCTTCGCCATGACAGAAATACATTAATCCAAAATCTAAAATCTAAAATCTAAAATCGGTTATCCCGTACAATAAACAAGCAATTGTTATATTTTGAGTTATCCTGTGAGTCCTACTGCCGAAGTCAGCAATAACGTAAATGCGGGCGCTCTGCCAACCGTTACCGCTACCCCAGCCCGCCGCGCTGTTTTTCCCTTCACCGCGATTGTTGGCCAGGAGGAGATGAAACTGGCGCTGCTGTTGAATGTCATCGATCCCAAAATTGGCGGTGTGATGATTATGGGCGATCGCGGTACGGGCAAATCTACCACAATCCGCGCCCTCACAGATTTACTGCCAGAAATTGAAGTGGTGGCTGACGATCCTTTTAACAGTCATCCCAGCGATCCCGATTTGATGAGCGATGAAGTGCGCGATCGCACTTTGCATCACGGTACAATGCCGATCGCCCGCAAAAAAGTCCAAATGGTAGACTTGCCACTCGGCGCTACCGAAGACCGAGTTTGCGGTACGATCGACATTGAGAAAGCTTTGTCCGAAGGTGTGAAAGCTTTTGAACCAGGCCTGTTAGCCAAAGCTAACCGCGGCATTCTTTACGTCGATGAAGTCAATTTGCTCGACGATCACTTAGTCGATGTTTTACTCGACTCCGCCGCCAGCGGTTGGAATACTGTTGAAAGAGAAGGCATTTCGATCCGCCACCCGGCTAAGTTTATTCTCATCGGTTCCGGGAATCCCGAAGAAGGAGAATTGCGGCCGCAATTGCTCGACAGATTCGGAATGCACGCCGAAATTCGGACTGTCAAAGACCCGAATTTAAGAGTAGAAATTGTCGAACAGCGATCGAGTTTCGATCAAGATCCGCCCGAATTTCTCGCCAAATATCAGCACCAACAAGATGATATGCAGCAGAAATTGGTCGAAGCCCAGGAAAGGCTAAAATCCGTAACGATCGATCGCGATTTGCGAGTCAAAATCTCCCAAGTCTGCGCCGAATTGGACGTAGACGGACTGCGGGGAGATTTAGTCACAAATCGGGCCGCGAAAGCTTTCACCGCCCTAGAATGCCGCACAGAGGTAACTGTGGACGACATTCGCAAGGTAATGACTCTGTGTTTGCGGCACCGATTGCGGAAAGACCCGCTAGAATCAATAGATTCCGGCTATAAAGTGACTAAAGTGTTCGATCGCGTATTCGGCCTAGAAACAACCGAAAGTTAGAGCCTAAATGGCCAAGAGCAGTATCTTCACAAATGGAACCTCTGCGAGTCGGCTTTAAATTCTGATAAACCCGATCAACTGTTCCCCTCTTGGCCATAGGCTTGCCAAGCCAAATCCACCAAACCGTTAACAATCGCCACAGCCACCACCGCCGAGCCCTTGCGCCCCTCAATCCGAATATGAGGAACCATCGAATCGTGCAGTCGCGACTTAGCCACGTCAACCCCCACAAACCCAGAAGGTGTTCCAATCACCAAAGCCGGCCGAATTTCCTCAGTTTCAATCAAATCTACGATCGCCGACAAAGAAGTTTGAGCCTCGCCAACCACAAAAATCCCTTCAGGATAGCGCCTTGCCAAAGTTTCAATCCCCCAAGCAGCGCGCGTCCGTTCCTTTTGAGGGCGTGTCAAAGCGTCCATCGAACAGTAAACCGGATTCGCAAAGGTACTTTGGATCAGCGGCGTAATGCCCACCTGCACCATCGGCACATCTACCACGATCGTAGTTCGAGCGGCCAAAGCAGCCGCCCCGGCTTGCAAAGCCTGATCGGAAAAACTAATTAAAGACTTGTACTCAAAATCAGCAGTCGCATAGATCACACGGCGGACTATTTCGTACTCCGCCGCAGAAAAACTGTGATCGCCAATTTCGTTATCAATTAATCCCAGACTCTGGGCATCGCTTACGTGCCATTCCATTTGTTGGATAGCTGTCGCCTGTGAATTGTCAGGTATTAGCTTACCAGCTTTTAGTCATAACAGAAGGAAGAAGGAAGAAGGAAGAAGGAAGAAGGGAAGAAGGGAAGACGGAAGAAACAGTCTAATCAAGGGTTTCAGAAATTATCTATGGTGTCTAGAAACCAGGTTTTTTCACAAAAATACTTGATTGCAGCCCGCAGATTCGGAAAAAAGCCCGGTTTCTTTGAACTTGCGCGCGGGGCTGAGAAACCGGTTTTTTTCACAACAATACTTGATTGCAGCCCGCAGATTCTCGTGAAAAATCAGCTTTCTAAGAGTCGCCACCCGATCGCGAACTAAACCTAAACAGCCCGCCCTGACTACTGCCAACTGCCAACTGCTAACTGCCAACTGTCAACTGTCAACTGTCAACTGCTAACTGCCAACTGTCAACTGCTAACTGCCAACTGTCAACTGTCAACTGCCAACTGACTCTTAAAAAAACTAACTTTCCTCCGAAGGAGACTTGCCCAAAACCGGAGTCAAGAATGCCACCAAAGCCCCGATCGCAAAACCGGCCACATTCCGAGCCAAAGGCAACCAATCCGAAGTCCGACTCACCACAGGCCCGACTCCGAAAGCCAAAAACAGAATCCCCCACAGCGGCGAAAAAATCAGCGCCCACTGCCAAGCCACACCCTGTCCAGGTTTCCGCGGCTGAGCCGCAAACCCGCAGATTACACCGCCAACGATCGAACTAATTAGCGTCAGCACCCACTGTTCCCTCGGCAAACCGGGAACCACGCGGCATCCGCCCTGACGCAAACAGCCTTGTATCGACTCCAAAGATTCAATAATCGATCGATCTTCCCCATTGTCCCGCACAAAAAATTGATTACCGTAGCGGGTTTGCAGTTCCACCCAAAAAGTACGCGGCAGCAGCGGATACAGCGAGTCGCCGACATTAAAATTGAGCAAATTGCCACCGCGGGGGTCAGCAACTAGCAATACACTCTTTTTATCTAAGCCCCAATAACTTTTGACAGCCAAACCGGGCGTGCGATCGTACTGAGTCAGCACTCGCAGCTTCCAACCGGTTTCGGCTTCAAAGGCGTTTAATTGTTTTGCTAAATCCTCTTCTTCAATATCCGTAAGGGCTTTAGCCAAATCAATGATTGGTGTCTGAACTTGGGGCAACAAATCGGGATTGTTGAAAGCGTGGGCCGCAGGTGCGATCGCCCACACCGACAAAGCCAGAAAAAAGGCAGCAGCAGATGCTAGGAATTTGCGCGGGAAAAGCTGTGACATAGGAACTTCTAATTCGGGTCTTAATTGTGAATGTTAGGTGGCGGTCTTAACCAGAGGATAAGATAAAACTCATTTTTCTTTACAATTATTTACTTTACAGGAAGCTGAGAGTAAGCGGAAGGCTTCAGAGAAGGAAAGTTGAGAATTGCGTTACATAATCCCTCTTCCGTCTTCCTTCTTCCCTCTTCCGTCTTCCTTCTTCCGTCTTCCTTCTTCCCTCTTCCTTCAGATTAAAACTGAGATTTTGCCGCCACCCCATCACAGAGACGCCGATCGCGCGAGCTCACATTAGGATTAGTTCTCAGATAATCCCCCACCCAATCGCAGCCCCTCACCAGCAAATCATCAAGATCCAAATTCCACAAAATCACCCGATTATCCTTGCTAGCAGAAGCCAGAATTTTCCCATCCGGGCTAAAACTCACACTCATCACACTATCCTTGTGACCAGTCAAAGTTTTCAGCAACGTCCCGCTGCGGCTCCACAACTTCACCTTATGATCGTAACTACCCGAAGCAACCAACAAACCATCCGGGCTAAAACCCACGCTAGTCACGCTGTCACTAGAACCCTTCAGCAGCGTCGCCACCAAAGTCCCGTCCACCTTCCACAGTTTCACCGAATTATCGTAACCAGCCGAAGCCAGCATTTTGCTATCAGGGCTAAAAGCCACCCCCAACACAAAACTGTTGTGAGCCCCTTCAAAAGTCCTCAGCAAACGACCGTCCCGATTCCACACTTTGACAGTACCGTCATCACTTGCAGAAGCCAGCATCGAACCGTCAGGACTGAATGTCACCCCAGTCACCCAGCCTTTGTGTCCCGTCAAAGTCTTAATCAACCTGCCGTTTCTCGTCCAGAGTTTCACAGTTTTGTCCTTGCTAGCCGAAGCGACAATCTCGCTGTCGGGGCTAAAACTCACGCTCATCACGCTGTCGGCGTGCCCTTCGAGAGTGAACAGCACAGAAGGCGAACACGGGAATAGCGGCGCCGAAGGACAAGGCAGATTATTACTCATCCCATCTTCTTTCAGACTCCAGACTTTCACCGTTTTGTCGTAACTCCCAGAAGCAAGTAGCTGTCCGTCAGGGCTGAAACTGACGCTGGAGACTCTCTGAGTGTGTCCTTCCAAAGTTTCGAGCAAAACTCCCGTGCGGCTCCAGAGTTTGATAGTTTTGTCCGTAGAAGCAGAAGCCAGCTTTTGGCCGTCGGGGCTGAAAGTAACGCTTTGCACCCGGTTTTGGTGTCCGTCGAGGGTTTTGAGAGGCACATCATCGAGTCGCCAAAGTCTGACAGTTTTGTCAAAACTTGCCGAAGCCAGAGTTTTGCCATCCGGGCTAAAACTTACCTGAGTAACTCGATCGGCGTGTCCCTCAAAAGTTCTCAGCAAGCGACTTTCTGGTTTAATATTGCTAGCATCCGTTGGGCGTTTGTCGCCAATACCCGCCAGACTCCAGAGTTTGACAGTCCCGTCGGCGCTTCCAGAAGCAAGTGTTTTACCGTCGGGGGAGAAACTGACACCAAATACCCACTTGCTGTGTCCCCGCAAAGTTGTTAGCAGTTCGCCGTCCCGCGCCTTGGTTGAATTTTTTCGGGCTGGGTATTTTAGTGCAGCGATGCTCCAGATTTTGACTATTTTGTCTTCACCGGCACTGGCGAGTGTTTCACCGTCGGGGGAAAAACTGACCGTGTAAATTTTCAAGGGTTTTTTGTTTTCGCTGTGCCACAAATTAGCGATTAACCTGCCGTCAATACTCCACAGTTTCACAGTACCGTCATCGCTCGCCACGGCGATGATTTTACCGTCGCGGCTGAAGCTGAGCCAATTTATGGAAGCTTTTTGTGCGATCGTTTGCAGCAGCGTACCATCGGTTTTCCAAAGTTTGATCGTTTTGTCTGTAGATGCACTGGCGATCGTTTGGCTATCGGGGCTAAAAGCAACGCTGCTCACGCTATTAGTATGGCCCGTTAAAGTAGCCAGCAAAGTGCCGTCAGGTTGCCAAATTTTGACAGTTTTATCTAAACTTGCCGAGGCGATCGTTTTATTGTCAGGACTAAACGCGACACAGGAAACGCTGTTAGTGTGTCCTTTAAAAGTTGCCAGCAAACTGCCATCGCGCCGCCAAAGTTTCACCGTTTTATCTACGCTGGCCGAAGCTATTGTTTGCCCGTCTGGACTGAAACTGAGACCCCAAACTACGTCACCGTGTCCCTCCAAGCGGTTCAGTTCTTTGACGCCATAAACTGCTTGCTGGAGGGCCGCAGAAATCAGAATTTCGGTATCCTTGAGAGTGTGCATTTCTTGGGAGTGTTCAATCTGTTTCCACTTTTTACCCGCTCTCAAACTTTCCATCATGGCGTCAAATTTGTTGTTTGAGAAATAAAGGGCTTCAGAAGCTGCGGTTAAGGTACTGATTTCGGCTCGCTGAGTTTGAGCGACAGCTAGCTGTTTTTGACCGACTGCCCGCCACCAAAAATTTACGGCGGCGATGGTGGAACTTGTTAACAGTAGTACGCCGATTACTGCTACTCCCAGCATCTGTTTGAGAAAAGTATTGGCTCGATAGAGCTGTGCTTGACTCATCTTTTTGTCAGCTTCTGCTTTGTGCAGTCTGGCTTCTAAGCCGAATCTTTGGCGGATCGGTCGCACTAAATAGTCGTGTACTAATTGATAGCGGTCTTCTGGCGCTTCCCGCAGCAGAAATAGCAAACCGTGACCGACTAAAATGTCTAAAATTAAGTCGAGGTTGTCGGTTTTCTTTTGTCCGCTTTCTGGTTCTTTCGCGAACTGTAGTTGTAGGGGAATTCTGGCAGTGCTGCCGATCGCCAATAATTCCTTTTCTGCGACATCTGCTGGCTGCTGACCTGTGACCAATGATAGTTCGTGTTTGGTTTTAATCAACCGAACGCCTCTTTCATCTGTCAGGGAAAACAAGATTTTCCAAGCTGCGTCTTCGTTAACCGGCCCGCAGTCAGAGATGACTCCTTCGAGCGATCGCTTGACTAATTCTGCTTTAGGATTGTCGCCCAATTGCTGGTATTGTGCTAGAGTCGTAATATCTTCTTCTTGAAGTTGCGCTCCCACTACCTGCAATTCGATCGGTCGCACTTCTTGCAGTTCGTCTGCTAAATCTTCCACAAAAGCATCAATCAGTGCCGGTTCTAAATAATATTCCGCCCGTTTCGTTAAGTGTCCGATCACAGCCCGCGCATCTTTAATCGAAAAACTCCGCAGTTGGTAGCGGATGCTTTTGTCGAGAATATTATTGTTAATAGCGTCGAGGTCGGGAAAGCGATCGCAGTCGAGCAAATAGTGCAAGTAATCTTCGCGCAAGCACAGAATTATCTTAACATAAGGCAGATTCAAAAACAAGCGCAAAAAATTATAAAAAACTTGTCTTTGTGCCACTGAAGTCGAAACAAAGAAAAACTCTTCAAATTGATCGAAAATCAGCACAGTCAACAAATTATTAGTGGCATTCTCGCGCAACTGCTCTATAATAAAAGAAGAAGTTTCCGAGCTGCTATCGGGGAGAATCGAGCAACTTTTTTTCTGGATTTCCTGTACTCCTTTGGCGATTAATTTCCTTTCCTCTTCGGCTTGTTTGTCGTACAGCGCGTCGTTCAAAGCATTTTCTAATTCCACCAGCCAGTCGGTGTAAACTTTGACTACTACGGACAATGTATCCCGCGCGCCCGGAGTAATATTTTTCAAAGCTGGCACTAAACCTGCGTTGACTAGAGAGCTTTTCCCGACTCCGCTGGGCCCGTGAATAATAGTTAATTTATGGTCGTCCCTGCTAATTCTTTCGAGCAATCTATTGATATCTTTTTGGCGGGAGTAAGCTGTCATTGACGCTGCGATCGCAGCTTGATTTTGGGCTGAGGGACTCGAAGGATTTACAGCTTGGCGCTGCTGCTGCAATTGGCTGGCTCCGATAAAAGCCCTAAATCCGTATTGATACTCGATCGATCGCTGGGTCTTTTTAATCCGAAAAGCTTTCAGATACTCTCCCTGATCGAAATAAACCGCTTGGAGTTCGGTCAAAATATCAATGTAAAGTCGGGGATCGTACTTCGGCTCACTTTGAGTTTGAGCCAACTCCAAAGAATGCACCGCCGCTTCCCACTGGCCCAGTTGCCGCAAACTTTGGGCTAATAGTAACAGATAGGAACTTCTGTCAGATTTGGGATGTTGGATTTTAGATCTGGGATCGTTACTTGACTCGTTAGTGCCCACAAATTCTGGATAATTTCCCGCAAATCCCAATCTCAAATCTTCAATCAGCAATCTCAAATCGTTAGGCGTTTGATCCAAAATCGCCAAAGCCAATTCGGCTAGCTGGCGGGCTTGACTCCACCTCGACTGTTGCAGGGCAACTTCAGCCAAAAAGCCGTAATCTTGAGCTAGTTGGCTGGGAGTACCGTAAGTGAAGTGCAACTGCAAAGAATTTTCCGCTAATGCTTGCAACTCTCCCCAAGCTTTCAGGCGTTGCAGCACTTGTCCCAGGTGTGCTGTCACCTCTGCTACCAATTCCGGGCGATCGGCAAGAGAGAAAGCATTTCTAGATTGTTCCAGGCTAATCCAAGCTTGTTCCCAGTGGTGGCGGTTGGCTACCGGGTTTCTGGCTGCTTGCAAGCGGTGACACAGGGCTATATGAAACAGCACTATGCCTTCTCTCTCTAAAAATAAGATGTTGGGGACAGGATTCAATAAGGATGAGGGGAGGGTTTGTCGATTTTCGGCATATTCCCAGTTAGCGAGTTCCCAGTTGCCGGTTTGCTGTTGCCAAAATATTAAGCTTTCTTGGTAGTGGATTAATGCTGTTTCGGTTTGGTCGCTGACATAGTAATCTCGACCGAGAACGAATTGCAGGCTGGCTTTCAGGGCGGGTTCTAATTCTTGACCGCGATTTTGTAAATCTCTTAAAGCTAATTCTAGTTCTCGGCGGGACAAAGAGCCGATCGCCAAATCGAGGGTATTGCCCGGACTCAAGGGCGAATAGGAGTGGACATCTGATTGTCGTCCGTTTTGGGGCCCTGAGTTAAAGGTGAGAAAGCGTTCTTCGGAGTTGATTTCACGCTCCAAGGCTGGTTTTTCCCAGTCGGTTTCGCAGCTACCAAAACCTGGTCTGGTGCCGGCGGTGCTGCTGCCGATTTCTTGATTGAGTTCGCCTACTTTAAATATCGTATCGGCCCGCCCAGCCAGAAAATCAATTAATTCGTCAACGGCCATTTCAAATTTTATCGTGGCGGCGGCCCAACTTTTGAAGTCCGGGGCCAGACGAATCATTTTGGTCACGATGTCATCTGTTACCCACAAAATCACCGGACAGGAAAAATTTTTGCGAAATTCGTCTCGCACTTGATTGGTAGAGGCCATCAGTTCGTCGATCGCCACTACTGTTTCTAAACCGAATACCATCAAAGCCGAGGCGGAACCGACAGCCGAAGACTCACTCTGGAGTGTGTTTGCCACCAGATTAGTGTAGAGGGTTTTGACGGATGCTGGCAGAACAATATCTTGAATTGGCACTGGGGACATTTCTCGTAGCCGCTGCGCTATTTGCTTTCGCAACTGCTCGTAGTTGCAGCGCACCAAAATTAGCGAAAATTGCTGCTGAGACATGGCGATGGCTCTTACCAGAGTTTTGAGCGATCGCTCGTTGTAGCTAGCAGTTTCTTGTAGTTTAAGTAGATCGGTCATGCGTGCACCCCTGTTGCAGAAATCAATTACTTAACGATTGCCGATCGTGACTGAAACCGTATCTACTTAGAGATGCTCGTTCCTGTCTGGCGCTTTATATCTGTAGGAATACGTAGTTTTTCGTACTTCTTCTATGAAAACTTACACATTCTTTATGTTCTATCTAAACACATCATACATCTGTATCTCCGAGAATGCGAAACTTGACAGTAAAAATTCAAGTTAGCTTAATTTGATTTTTGTCGGCTACAGATAAACTACTACATACCGTAAATATCCCCCCTCAATTTATGAACAATACCGACGACTAATTATTAGCAAGCAACTCCGGTCTATCTGTAGCACGAATTTAGAAATAAAACCTATAAAAATTGTAGTCCGCGATGGGATTAGTTGCGACTAAGAGCAACAGATAAAAATAGATATAGGGGGTCTGGTCTTGCAGATATGAGAGTAGAGATTGGAGAAAGTCCTTGGTGGTGGTAATTGTTTTTGGATCGTTAAAGTCGTGACGCGCACCCAGCAATCAACAAAAATTAGCCAGTGGCACAAACCGCTGACTGGATGCTTTATTCGATTGCAAAAGTTGGGAGTTTTGAACGGTGAATGAGAAGTTAAAAACTTGATAAGCTGTTGTGCATTTAAATTGTATATTTCGACGATCAATCAAAAATCTTCTCCCTCTCTCCCCCTCTCCCTCTCTCCCCCTCTCCCTCTCTCCCCCTCTTCCCCTCAATCACCATACACAATTGGGATGCAAAACAGCTTAGCTCCCTCGCCGGGGAGGGCTTGGAGATTTGGGAAGCAATCTCCAAAATCCCAACTATGTTTGGCGATCGCGCTCCTGCCATTCTTGATATTTTCTGGTTTCTGCTAAGGCTGGATTGATGCCAAACCAACGACCTTCTTGATCGCGGTATTCAAAGACAAACATACTGCGCAACAAAATTTGAGATTCTTCTTCGCCGGTTACACTTTGTCGCTTGACGACTTGAAACAGCAGTTCCCATTCCATGTCATTGATGGCTCCCAAAAGATCATCGCGATATTCTTGAATAACGCTTTCGAGGCATTCGCGAGAGAAGGGGGGGTCTTCGTGTTGCAAACAGCTATACAAAAGCATCAGTAGATTGCGAACATGACCACCGCTAATCCGGCAGAGCCTGTCTAAAGTTTCGGGAGAGTCAAAGACTTTGGAAATTAAATCGATGCGTTGAAGGGGAGTAACTGTGGGGAAAGCTCTAGCCAATACTAGCTGCCGCAGTAGTGCCATTCCTTCGATGTGATCGTCGCCCGATCGCATTTGCACCGGTACCATCGGCATCACCTTGGGTTTGACTCCAAAGCGACTGGCGAGACGGCCAAAGTCGTTGGAAAATATCAAAGTCAGGGGAATTGTGTAGACGACATGACAATTGAGTTTTTTCAACTGTTCGCCGCGGTCTAAAAATAGGTATTCTGGCTGGGTGCGTCCGCTGGGTTTGAGAGATGCGTCGAGGCGATCGAGGTTGTCAACGATGACTGCGAGACCTTTTTTGCCTTGTTGCTTGAGTTCGGCGTTAGCTCTGTCGAGGAGTTCTTCGTTGATCGACTGTAAGATGCTGTTGGTGCGGGGTTCGAGATATTGCCGAAGTTGCGATCGTAGTTTGGGAGAGTCTTTAGTTTTAGCAGTAACTCTAGCAATGCCTACAGATAACTCGGCTTCCGCTGACAAATCTATGGGAGTCTGCAAAAATTCTGCCACTTCTGCAAACAGATTGGTAAAATAGCTCGGTCTGAGTTTGATTTTGGCCGCTTCCATAGTTTCGCTAACTTGGCGGGCAATGCTGAGCAAAATATCGCTGATGTCTACATCGCCCATGTCTAAGTCTTGAGAAGACTCGAAGTAGACGACGCAAAAACCCTCTTGCTCTAGCTCAGCTTTGAGTCGAAACAATTCCGTAGATTTGCCACACCCGATATGTCCTGTAAATAGCTGACAAGTTGGCTCGTCGGGGGAGATGCGGGTGATGGTTCGCTGTAAAGATTCAATGATTTTGCCGCCCCGCACGGAACCAAAATCGATGTAGTATTGATAATCTCCAGGGTCTCCCGCAACAAGGGTCTTGCTCGGGTTGCAGGCTTTATAGAATCTGTCTAATTCGAGTGCGATCACAATTGAAGCCGAATAAAAGTTAAAAAAGTTAATCGAAAGTCTAAACTTTCTTGCCTTGAGTTTAGTTTGATTTGTCACCCTTTGCCCTGTGGGGTAATGCCCTAAATACCCAAAGAACCTTTATCTGCTAATCAACTTTCCCGACGCGGAAATTTGAAATTTTTAATTAAGAAATTTTAATTACCTAGCTGGATCAGTAATTTTACTGATCTTGGCAGGAGTCTGGGTAATTTTGCGGGGATCTGGTTAAATGGTAGGGAAGAAAGGGTCTGGGGTGTGCGAGATTAAACAGTTTTGAATTTGTGCTAATCCTTAATTATTAAATTGTCAAGAGGTAGATGGCTAGTTTTGGAGCGGTTTCTCAAACAGAGTTAGGGCGCAGACGTGAAGAGTTGCGGCGGCAGCGTCGTGCTCGATCGGCGGCTGTGCTGTGGCAAACAGTGGCAGCGAGCGCGATCGCTGGGGGTTTGCTGTGGTGGATTGCGCAGCCGGCTTGGTTGATTGTTCGATCGGAACAAGTGAAGGTGGAGGGCAATCAGTGGCTGTCGGACAAGGCGGTGCGCTCTTTGGTGCCGCTGTCTTACCCGCAGTCGCTGTGGGGAATTCAACCGCAGGCGCTGGCCGAAAAGCTGGAGTCAACGGGGCCGATCGCCAAAGCGAAGGTGACTCGCAACTTGTTTCCGCCTTCTTTGACTATAGAAGTGGCAGAACGGCTTCCTGTGGCGGTGGCGCAGCCGACTGCGGTGTTGAAATCTAGCGATAAGGAAAAGGTGGGGTGGCTGGATGCTCGCGGAGGTTGGATGCCGTCGGAGAGCTATACTGCTGCGGTGCGATCGCCCAATAGTTCGATCGGGCAAAGCAGCACTCAGGGAACGCAGCCTCAGCATTCTTTGCCAACTTTAAAAGTCATCGGGCCTTTGGAACAGTATCGCACCTCTTGGCCGAAGTTTTACCAAGGACTCAGCGGCTTGACAGTGAAAGTATTTGAGATAGATTGGCAAGACCCAAATAACTTGATCTTGAAAACAGAGATCGGTACGGTACACTTAGGGCCGTACAGTTCCAAGACGGCTTCGCAACTTCAGGTTTTAGACCGAATGCGACAATTGCCAAAACAGCTAGATTCAAGCCTCATATCCTACATTGACTTAAAAAATCCTGCTGCGCCGATCGTTCATTTACCAGAACCCCCGCCTAGTTTGGAGAGTTCAACTCCTGCACCAACTCCGGCCCCGAATTGAGCCTGTGTATTGGTTAAGGTAGAAGGTATCGTCGATCGGCGAGCAGAATTTTCACCTCTAGGCATCAATACGCAAGACTGGAAATCAAGACTGTTTTTTGATACCGATCCGCATCGGCAAAAAAAACATAATTTTTCGATCTATCCGATGCGTTAGGTGCTATAATTCATTTTTTTCATTTTGCCTTGCGTAGAAATGCCTTCTGCACAAGCACCTAGATGGGGTATGCAAGCTATGGGCGAGCAACATCGGCCAAATTCGAGATTGCTAACATTGAGCCTCGACCAGTGTTAGTTTTTCGCGCAACATAGCCTATAGTGATTGTGAATTGGCGTTTAGTTAACAAGCTGTAATCTAATATCCCCGACTCTAATGAATCTTAATAATAGTCAGGGGTCTGACCAAAACAGTCCCCCTTCGGAAGTGAAAAATTTTCCGGTGGCCCTCGATTCCGCCAATCCGTTTAGACGCAAGTCTGATTATGTAAATGTAGACAGTATTGATATCGATCCTATGGTCAATCCCAAAGACATAATGCCCAGCAGTGCCGCGAGAATCAAAGTAATTGGCGTCGGCGGGGGTGGCGGCAACGCCGTTAACCGGATGATTGCTAGCGAGGTTTCTGGCGTAGAGTTTTGGTGCGTGAATACAGATTCCCAAGCTCTGGTGCTCTCAAATGCTCCGAAACGCTTGCAAGTCGGACAAAAGTTGACGCGCGGTTTGGGTGCGGGGGGCAATCCGGCGATCGGACAAAAGGCTGCCGAAGAGTCTCGCGACGAAGTTGCTAATGCTTTGAATCACGCCGATTTGGTGTTTATCACAGCCGGCATGGGTGGCGGTACAGGCACGGGCGCGGCTCCGATTGTCGCGGAAGTGGCGAAGGAAATGGGCGCTTTGACTGTGGGCATAGTAACGCGGCCTTTCACCTTTGAGGGACGGCGGCGCACTAGCCAAGCTGAAGAAGGAATCGCCGCTTTGCAAAGCCGGGTGGATACGCTGATCGTGATTCCTAACGACAAGCTGCTGTCGGTGATTTCGGAACAAATGCCGGTTCAAGAGGCTTTCCGAGTTGCTGATGATATCCTGCGCCAAGGGGTTCAGGGTATTTCTGACATTATTACGATTCCCGGTTTGGTGAATGTTGACTTTGCTGACGTGCGGGCTGTAATGGCAGATGCGGGTTCGGCTTTGATGGGCATCGGCGTGGGATCTGGCAAGTCGCGGGCTAGGGAAGCTGCAATGCAGGCGATTTCTTCGCCTCTGCTTGAGGCTTCATCGATCGAGGGCGCTAGAGGTGTGGTGTTTAACATCACTGGTGGTACTGACATGACGCTGCATGAAGTAAACGCGGCGGCTGAGACGATTTACGAAGTTGTCGATCCGAATGCCAATATTATTTTTGGAGCGGTGATTGACGAGCGACTTCAGGGCGAAATTAAGATTACTGTGATCGCCACTGGTTTTTCGGGGGAAATGATCTCATCGTCTCAGGCTTCGCGGACACAAAATGTGAATGCTCCTTGGCGGGCTGCAACTGTTCCTGTGACTCCTGCTCAACAAACCCAGGATACGAAAACGAAACCGCCACAGGATTTCGGATTGGATATTCCTGAGTTTCTGCGCAACCGTCGCCCACCCAAATAATTTTAGATTTGAGATTTTGGATTGGGGATTAAGTCTAAAATCTCAAATCTTAAATCTCAAATCTCTAGGGTTTCTCCGGGTTCGGGTTCGAGGAGTTGGGTGGATAGCCCCGATTTTGCGAGTAAATCTCGAAATTCGGGGATGCTGCCGATCGACTTGACGAACATTGGTAAAATACCAGTGGCTCGGATATCTCCTGTGGTTGTAGGTACAAAAAACTTAGGTTTCAGGGTTTGGGCAAGTTTCAGGGCTTCTTGTGGGCCCATGATGATTTGTCCGAGGAAAGGGAAGATTTGACCGATGACGGGGGCGATGGCTACGTCTACGGTGTCTATTTTCTGTTTGACTTTAGCTAATGGTGGCAGATGCGGTTCGTAATAAAGCGTCTCGCCGCTGTTTAAATCTTTGAGTAAATAGCCGTTTTCTTCCTGTCCGGGCTGGATTTCGGCTCCGGGTACGGCGGTGATTTGTAATATTTCTTTAAATTTAGACTCTTGCCAATTTGCTAAAGTTATGATATTGGTGTAGCCTAAACTGCTGAGGACTTTGGCGGCGGTGGGGGAGGCGATCGCGGGAATTGTCCGATCAAGCTTTTCGAGTGTTGGTCTGTGACAGTGGTCGTCTAAGCCTTGGGAAATGAGTAAAAGGTCGATCGGCGGTAAGGTACTGGGAGTAAAGGCGACAGGCGTGTTGTGGTAGGCGGTAAACAGCCAGGGTTGACCGTAAAATACGAGGGGATCGACTAACCAGGGATCGACGAGGATGGTTTGGCCGGCGATGTGGAAAATCCAGGAGTTGAGGTCGATTCGGGTGAGTTTCATAGTTGTTTGCAATAATTCTTTACATTTAGTTTAATCATAGCTTGTGCCAAGATAGCCGCCGAATGGAATTCGGGTCTACACAAACAAAGTCCGCCTTCGCGGACTGGAAGATTCCGAAGAATAACTACGCCAGAGGAATGTTATATTCAGAATAATTGAATCATTAACAATGCAAGCTGGAACATGGAAATTAACCTGAATCCGCTCGAATTTATAACGCTCAAAGTACAAGAAACTGTTGCCGAGATCCAAAATTTAGATAACGAAATATCAGGTAAAGTTCAAGAAAATGCAACTGCTGTAACGGCTTGGCTACAATCAGCACCAAGTTCAATTGTTAGTGCTGGGACGATCGCCGCTCAAGAAGCTTTCAAAGTCTCGCACAACATCCGTTTTGAAAACTTGCCAAAAAATCTGCAATTCAAATTTGCTAGGGCGGGCGTGCGTGACGGAATGCGAAATGTTTTAGAAACCGCAAAAGTATTTGAATCCATCCCCGCCCAAATTCGCGCGCGAGGCCCGGAAGCAGTTCGCGAATTTTGTCAAGATAAAGATTGGAGTCACATTCAAGCCCGCGTCAATGGAGGGGGAAACGAAGCTGCTAACGGGATTTTTGAATATTTTTGGGTGAATCGCGCCCGTGGTGGTAAAGACATGACGGCGCAAGAATTAGCAGCCGCCAAGCAAGTTTTAACGGCTGCTGCTTTTAAGGCGGCGGTTGCTGAAATCGTTGGGGCAGTAGCAAAAGGGGCGATCGCAGCAGCAGTAATTGAATTAGTATTTTCGATCTTAGAAAACTCGCTGTTGTGTGTTGAAGGCAAAATTACTCAGTCCCAATTAATCGAACAAGTGGCTGCTGATACTGCTAAAGCTGGTATTGCTGGCGGTGCAATTACGGGAATTTTGTTAGCGCTTTGCATGATATTTCCTCCCATTGCAGGAGTTTTAGGCGCTGCTGCGGTGCCGTTGGCAGTTGCTGGTATTGGTTTTATGGGAATTCGTGCTTGGGAAATTTTTTGTCATGGCGATCGCCTATTTGGGATAACTGAACAAGCACAAAAATTTCTGGGATTGACTGAGCCGGTAATTGAAATAAAACCGTAACAATAAAATCTGATTTAGGATTTCTATGGGTTGTTAATTTTTGAGATCATTATGCCGGAAATCAAGAAATCAAGAATACCAGTTGCAATGACGATCGCCGGATCTGACAGCGGCGGCGGGGCCGGGATTCAGGCAGATTTGCGGACTTTTGCGTTTCACTGCGTGCATGGTACGAGTGCTCTGACTTGCGTGACGGCTCAAAATACTTTGGGGGTGATGCGGGTGGATGCAATGGCTGCGGAGGCTGTGGCGGCTCAAATTGAGGCGGTGGTTGGGGATATTGGGGTGGATGCTGTGAAGACTGGGATGCTGCTGAACCGGGAAATTATGGCGGTGGTGGCTTCGCAGGTGGAGAGTTTGAAGATGGGGAATTTGGTTGTAGATCCGGTGATGGTTTCTCGATCGGGCGATCGACTGATTGACGACGGGGCGATCGCATTTTTGCGAAATAATTTGATTCCTTTGGCGGCTGTCGTGACTCCGAATCGGTTTGAGGCTCAGATTTTGAGCGGTTTAGAGATTTTTTCTCTAGACGATATGATGGCGGCGGCGCAACAGATTTATCGATCGGGCGCAAAGGCTGTTTTGGTAAAAGGTGGCGGGATGGCGGGAGATTTGCGGGGGATGGATGTTTGGTTTGACGGTACGCGGTTAGAGACTTTGAAGGTTGAGACAGTTGATACTACGAATACTCACGGGACTGGTTGTACTTTGAGTGCTGCGATCTGCGCTAATCTAGCATTAGGTAAAGATTTGTTTACATCGGTGACATTGGCTAAAAATTATGTTACTAATGCTCTGAAATATGCTTTAGAGATTGGGGAAGGACAAGGCCCAGTAGGGCATTTTTTCCCGCTGTTACTCAAGTAAGAAGTTATTTGTTACTTGTTTGAGGCTGCGAATAATATCAAATCCGCGCTTCATCAGAATTATTCATCTCTCTCTTCTCTTCCTCTGTGTTCTCTGCGTACTCTGTGGTTAAATCATTCCGATCCAACCGGAATTGATATAACCAATAACATTAGTCAACCGCAAACAGTTAACAGCGAGTTAATTTCTTAATTTTTCAGGCGAAAGAGCGATCGCCACCAAATCTTCAATTTTCTTAATATTCGGATCGCCAGCTAAATAGCCAATACCTCGATGCAAGTGTAGGCGAAACTGCTTAGCTAGAGTTTCTTTTTCCGTACCCAAATTGTCTTGGTAACACCGCTGTGTGAGGGCAATTATTAGGATATCAGCCATGTCACCACCAAAGACATCCCAGGTTAATTCGACATTGCTGTCGCTGGGAATTGGCACTGGGGATGGTATGCTGGGCTCGGCGAGCGATCGGCAAAATCCCCACCTGCATAGAATATTCCATTGATCGATTTTAGTCGATCGTTTGAGTTTTGATAGTTGGTCTTTGCCTGTTTGGGAGAGGCGGATGCGATCGACTGGTGGTTCCATAGGTTGAGAGTTTTGGATTTATTGTAAACAGTGTTAATATTTGGAAGGCTGAACCTCTAAATTTACGTTTTCTGACCGAGTTGGAAAACGAAAGTTAACAAATTTTTACAGGGCGCGGGCTTGATTAATTTAGCGGTTTTTGGTATTCTAATTCTAATAAGATATATCCTAGTATAATGGGATGGCTGCAAAAATAAAATTTTCGCAACCATCCCATTATGATATAGATCATACCGCAGCTCCCAGGCAAAAGTCAAGGGGGTTGCGGAAAATTTTGGCGCGATTTTTTAGTCCCAGAAATAGCCGGGTTCGACGGTGGTTTGCCGTTTGGCTGAGTCGTATTTCAGCAGGTAGCTGTGGGCGATCGCCTCTAATTCTTGCAGCTTATCATATTCTACTTTGCTAATCTCCGTGTCGGTAGAAAGCAGGATTACTTGGTGGCTGGCTGAGGGAAAATACCGTTCGACTAGGTTGTTTCTGTGGGATGAGTCGAGGCGGCCCAGGGGAGTGTCGATCGCCACTGGTAATTCTCTCCCTGATACTCTGGCTAATCCCCACAAAAAGGCGATCGCCAATAATTGTTTTTCGCCGGCAGAAAGTCTGTGTTTGGGTACTTGTTTCCCTTCGGAATCGTAAATGGAGAGGCTAAATGTTTGAGTGTCGATCGCAACTCTATGCACCAGGTCGGTTTTGTGCAACAGGTAGCGAAAACAGTCGGTAATTTGCATTTCGAGTTTGTTGAGTTTTTTGAGGGTAAGTTTTTCTTTAAATAGTTTGAGGGTTGCTTGGGCTTTGGCGATGGAAGTGATGACGTGTTGGCTGTTTCTGATGGTGATGTATTCGCTACTGTAGCTTTCTAGTTCTTTCTGGGTTTTGGCTAATTCTTTGTCTAATTCGTCGATTCGGCGATCGGTTGCTTCCAAGGCTGCGGCTGCGATTGCGACTGCTTTTTGAGCATTCCTGACCTCGGATTCTAGTTTCTCGTAGGCTTCGGGGGAAGCTGCGCCAGCGAGTTGTCTGTCTGTGAAGTCGATTTCTGTTTCGATGTTGGTGATTTCTGCTATTTGTTCGACTGCTAGAGTTTGCTGGGCTGGTATTTGGTATCCCAGCAGGTTTTCTAGTTGCTGGATGTTGTTGTGATCGGCGTTAATCCAGGGCGGGGTTTCGGTTCCGGCTTGCTGTTCAAGTTCTCGATCTTCTTGGCGGATGAAGTCTTGAATTTTATCTAGCTGTTGGGCATTTAATGAGATTTCGGCGATATAGTTGAGGAGGCGATCGCTTCTTTGTTTGACAACATTTTGGGCAATCTTTGCTTGCTGCTGGCTGGCCTCGGTTTCTGCTTGGGTTTTCGCAGCGCTTAGCAAGGGTGAAATAAGCGCTAGTGGCAGCATATTTGATGCTAGTTCCATCATTGATTGACGGGTTTTGTCTGCCTGATTTCTGTAGTCGTTTAGCTGTCTGTCTAGTTGACTGCGATCGGCCGCAATTTTCCCGCCTTGATAAATAAATTTGTCTGATGCTTGTCGCTGATTTGTTTCAGCTTTATCGAATTCATTTTTAAGGCTACCTCGTTTTTCCATCGCCAATTCTTTCTGATCAGTAATTTCCTGAAAAGTTTGTTCAATTTTTTCTAAAGCTGCCAAGTCTGTTTTGCCAGCAATTTCTTTGCGCTTGCGACCGGCTAATATTTCTAAATCGACGGCGAGGCGTTCTGCTAATTCTAAACCCAACAAAGATTTAATCGCGCCGACGACAAACTCCGGTGGTGTTTCGAGTTCTGCGAGTTCTTTTACTTGTTCACCATCAAACAGGAATAGGTTGGATATTCCGACTGGTAGCAGGGTTTCGATGTATTCGTCCCAGGTGTTAGTAATTGCTTTGTCTGACCACCAATCGCTGACAATATCGCTGTATATGAGAATGCTTAAGGTATCTTTGATTTCTGGTTTCTTCCAGTATCTAACTATTTTAAATTGACTTAATTTGTCGTCTTGGACTTGTTCAAAGGTTAGTTCGACGCGGGTTTCTTCTAATGGGGGAGTATGACGGTTGATGGATTGATTGAGGAAGTCGCTGTAGCTTAAATTGCCTCTGGTGGAACATTGGGCGCGGCCGCCGTAGAGGGCGAGGCGAATGGCGTCTAGGAGGGTGGTTTTGCCGCCGCCGTTCATGCCACCAAATAGGATGACTGGGCAGGGATTTCCGTCTTTTTCGGGGCGGAGATTGATGGTTTGGGTGCCTGCGTAGGGGCCGAAGTTTTTGAGGACGAGTTCGAGGAATTGCATTGTAGATGTTGTCGATGGTTGCTGATTAGTTTGGTAGGTGCGTCAGTGATTAGGCTATCAATTAGGTATAGAATGATGCTGGCTGACGCACGCTACGCAGGGGAAGTTTTGATTTAACAGATTTAATCTTTGGTATTTCCTTCTCCTACCTCTGGAGTAGAATATTTGATATCGGCCCAAGATAGCTGCTTACTTTGACTGCTGCTTTCAAGTTCTTCTTTGAGTTTGGCAATATCAACGGTATCGTTTTTTGCAGAACTGTTGGTTTGGGCGATCGCACTTTTGACTTGCTGAATGTTCTCAGTCGGATTTGCTTTAACAGCTTCCACCGCTGTTTTTAAGTTGCGTTGATAGTGGGCGTTACCAATGGCTTCATCCTGCGATCGCGAACTGGTTTCAAAACACTTGTCCAAATCCGCATAAATGCCTGTACGGCGGGGTTTTGTGTAGTATTGGCGTTCTGTGTCGAGGAGTTTTGCCATCAATTCCAGGTGCATTTCGTCCTCGCTGCAAATTTCTTCGATCGCAGTCCATTCGTCGCTACCTAGGAGTTTCCTTTCGGCGGCGGGACGGGAATCTTCAAACCGTTCGCCCGTGACTTCTTCATAAATCCGGGGTAAACTATCGTCAAATTCGTGCTTTTGTTCCAACCAAATGCGGCGGATTTCGCTAAGTTCTTCCGGGGTAATTAAGGTGATGTCGCGCATTTCTTCTGGTGCGGTTTTGCGGATGTGGGTTTGTGCTTCCAAGACTCGCCTCAGCCAGTGTTCTCGCCAGAATTTGGTGTAGGGGCCTGGGATGGGTTCGACGGAGGTTTTGTCGTCGCCCATGTTGCGTTCAAACAGTTCTACTCTACCGTAGATGCGGCGGAAGTCTCTTTTTGGGCGATCGTTTTTAATGTCTAATTCGTTGCGAATATCGAGGAGAGGCTGCATCCATTCTTTTTCTTCATCATTTTGAATCATTGCCTCCATAGATTTATCTTTGTCAACCATTGTACACACCCAGCAGCCAAAGCGAGAATCGCCACAACTAGGTGTAGAAGTATCGACAACTAAAGGACATTCATTGTCTGCTGTAGCACCTCTATACATGGTAAATAATTCTTTATTGTTATTTCCCCAAGGGTTGTCCCACTGCATTAGGTACAGCCAAACTTCATCATCACGCCAATCTTCAATAGGGGTATAAATTAAAGAGTTAGGTAAACGAGAATTAGGACTGAGCCGATCGCGCAATCTACCTGCTTCATACTTTTTCATTGTTGCTGCACGTTTAGTGCTTTCAGCCTTGCGAGTACCCAAAACCACAATAGTTTCACCATGTACTCGAACCAAGTCTCGGATAAATTGATTTACAGGCTGAATTTTCATCCTATCTGTGCACCACCGAAATCCATTACGAGGTGCTGGATAGCCTTTACCAATCAAGCATACCCAGAATGTTTCTTTCACCTCTGGATGCAGCAGATGCGGAGAAATAGGCATTTTTTGCTCTTTAGCAAGTATCTTGAGCTTCGTTAAAGATTTACGTACCCAAGTCGAAATAATCGGATTTTCAACGAAAGTATCAGTTGTGATCACATGGATAGTTTTTGTACGTTTTTCTATCGGAAGTGCTGCTATCGCGTTCCAAATAAGCTGTAATACTGCGGTGCTATCTTTCCCGCCACTCCAACCGATTAACCAAGGTATAGAGTCTAAGCAGTATAATTCTTGAATTTCTTGAGTGAGCGCTTTTATCTCTTCGAGTAACTCTGGAACAGTTCGCGGTTCAAATAATAACATCTGTTGAACTTCTATCACGTTATAAAACTCCTATCTTGCTAATTTTTAATTTTTATGATACAATATGCTTGCTAGCATACTGATCCATGTGTCTATTGTTATTTGCCCTTTTCACAATAGCATCCCTGGTTCACGTACCGTCAAAAAGTTATAATAATTAAATAAATTTTTCCCCGCATTATGCCAGAAAACAATTACCCAGAGACAGATTCGAGCCAGAAACTTGACGAAGTTCTAGAGCCTTACTTTGCCAAGTACCACCGTCAGAAGTGCTATCCAGGGCTAATGTTTCAGCAGGGGAAGCGGAAGATGGTGCAAATCAATATCCCGGCTGATGACTTGCCTACTCTCCTCCAGGCAAGACCATCAACTGGCAACGATCCTGATTCGGGTAAAAATCGCCCAGAGATAAAGGGTCATGCTGAGGAAGTAAAACAATATATTCTTAAGCGTGCTAGAAACGATCAACCCTGGATTTTGGGTACACTGACAGCAAATATCGATCCTGAAAAAATTGACATTATAGAACTAGGTCGAGGGATTTGTCTAGTAGTTATTCATCGTGGTGTTAAGTTAGATATTACTGATGGACAGCATCGCAAGCGCGCGATTCACGAGTTAATTGAAAGTGGTGACGGTGAGTTAATAGGTGATAATGATTTCCCTATTACGCTGGTTTTAGAGGAAGATTTTAACCAGTGTCAGGCGGATTTCCGAGATATGGCGCAGACCAAACAACTGGATAAATCATTGCTTTTATCATTCGGTGAGTTTGAAGGTAGGGTTGGTATTACCAAGAGCTTACTTGAAAAAGTGCCAATGTTTCATGGAAAAACAGATAAAATCAAAACTAATCCAGACAGTAAAAGGAAACTTATATACACAACTAATTTCATAGCTAAATTGGTGAGTTGCGCGTTTAGTGACGGCCCAATTGATGAACTCAAAGATTATGACGTTGCCGAATCATCAAATATCTTGGCGATATGTCTTAACAATTTGTTTTCAGAATGTAGTCAGACTAGACATATTTTTGAAACCAGTGTTGAAGATTTGAGTGTTGAAGATGTTAATCAGTTTAAGGAATACTGTGTCTTAGGTAGAAGTGTAGGGCTAGAAGTTTTAGGTAGGTTGCTATACTGTACCTATGACACAGATAGCAGCCAAGATTTTGATCATAAAAAAGTATCTGAATTGGCACAACTTGATTGGTCTAGAAAAAGCCATATTTGGGAGGGAAATGTTGTTTTATCTAACTCCAACCCTAATAATCCAAGAGCATCCTATAAAATAACAGCAAGTGCTAGTGCTGTAAAAATGGCAGTCGAGGCAGCAAAAGCCGAGTTAGGATGGATTTAACAAATATTATCCGCGTGCACCTCCGGTTTCCAAGCCCAACCGCTTTTTCAAATAATCAGTCATCCAATTAACACTCGCCCTCGATTTAGAAATTCCCCCTTTCACCAAAAATCCTCCCTCCCAATTAGGATTAGAAATCGACCAATCAACCTGCTGCAAAAGACTCAAGTGTTCCTCCCAACTATCAGGAAAAACGGACAGCAAAACAGCCCCAACTTCTCCCAAACTCTCCAGTACAACAATGTTACAGTGCACAGAATCCCGGCGGATTTCCCCCGCCCCAACTTGCTTGTGCAGAACTAATTGCCAATCAGGAATGAAATTGCTAACCGCATTCCAATATCTAATCGCTAGTTGTATTTGGTGAGTAAGTTCTGCCTCTTTTTCCTGTTTTGTGGCGCGGTAACGAGAGGGTTTCGCGTGTTCGCTGCCGTGCATATTACATAGCAAAGCCATCATAGCGCGATCGATCGCACTTAGCGTAAACAATTTGGGCGATCGCCCATTCAGACTTCCCTTCTCCATCTCCGTCAAACACCGGAACACCTCAACCTGCTTAACAACCGCTTTTAGCACCAAAGCCGAATCGCCCCGGTGATTGAAAAGTACCCTTAGCGACGACTCCAAAGGAACTTGAAAATTGTTCAGATCGGAAAACTTTTGCTGCGAATTTTCCAACCCAATATCCAGAAACAAAATCAGCGCCACCGTCTCGTATCCCAACTGCGGATTTTCCCTCAAAGCCATCTCAAAAGCAGCCCTGCGATGCTGTCCGTCATTAATCGTAAACTTAGCATCCATCGGCACTCGCAAGCGACCGATTTTGCGTTCCTCCGCCTCATTTCCCACCGCTTCAAAAGTAATATCCGCATCAATCGAAGCGGCGATTGCCCCACAAGTGTAATTTCCCGAATTCTTGACAAAATAATCAGCAATTTCGGGAATTCTAGCATGATTAAGCGCGCGTTTCGCCCGCAGAGACGGCGGCAATTCTTCAGAATCTAAGGGAAACAATTTCGGCAAAAAACGCACCGGACACATGGATACGTAATATTCGCGGCCCGCTTGAATTCCCCGGATCACGGGCAAAATGTATTCAAAGGAAGGAGTAGACATATTTTAGAATTGGGAATAGGGCATTGGGAATGGGGCATCGGGCATCGGGCATCGGGCATCGGGAATGGGAATTAACATTTATTGACTTTTTGTCTGACTTGTGGTATTTGTCCGGGTTATAGCAAGATAAATCAAGTATTTCACAAATATTTTTAAAAAACAAGAGTTGACATCAATTTTAACTTATGATATTTTTGAAAAAATAGCCTAATTATATAAAAACTGCCAATGACTACCAACCCAGCGGCTGACCTCGCTAGCCAATTTTTGGAAAAAGAAAATCGCGAAAGACAGGAAATCGCACTCTTATTAGACAATTATTTAGGAAAGGACGATCGCATTTTCGTACAAAAAACCCAGATGGGAAACACCGAAGCCTACATCGGTTCTGTCACCCTAGAATGGTTAGATTCCCGCGTCCGTTTCGCCTCACAAATGCCGCTTTTCCGCCAAAAATTCGACCTCCAAACGAACAACATCGTCCGCGACGACGAAACCATTGACGAAATTATCCAGCGTCCCTTAGATTGGTCGCGCCAAGCCGCCCTCACTCAATATTTAGCCGCCCGAAAATCGCACAAATTCCCCGCAGTTTTAGTAGTCGTCAGTCCCCCCTGGGTAGACAATCCTCACGCGGAAGAATGGGATGAAAACGGCGTAGCAACTAAATCCGCCGCTGAATTTATATCCTTTGATAAAAACGGGAATTTAGGGCTGTTGGATGTTTCTCAAAAAGTCTCAATTTTTGCCTTAGACGGCCAGCATCGGCTGATGGGAGTTCAAGGTTTAATGAGTTTAATTAAAACCGGAATCCTGCAAAGATACAACAAAAATAAAAAACCTGTCGGCGCTGCAATTACTCTCGAAGATTTAGCGGAAGAGTATCAAATTGACCCCGAAACAGTGTATAAATTAGCTCACGAAAAAATCGGGATTGAGTTTATTCCGGCGGCTGTGGCGGGGGAAACTCGGCAGCAAGCACAACGGCGCGTGCGATCGATCTTTGTGCACGTTAACCTCATGGCGGTAACGCTGAGTCAGGGACAACTAGCATTATTGAACGAAGATAACGGATTTGCGATTTGCGCCCGCAAAATTGCCGTCACCCATCCCTTATTAAAAGAACAAGAAGATAGAAATCCCCGCGTCAATTGGGACAGCGCCACAGTCGCAGCAAAATCAACGGTGTTAACCACATTGCAAGCGCTGCAAGATATGTCGGAACGGTATTTAGAATACAAATTCCCCCATTGGAAGCCAGAAAAAAAAGGTTTAATTCCCATGCGTCCAGAAGATGAGGAACTGAAAGAGGGAATAGAAGAGTTTAATAAATTGTTCGATAATTTAGCAACTTTGCCCAGCTATCAAAGAATTGAAAGCGGCGAAGAAACAGCCGAATTGCGCCGATTTAGTTTTGAAAAGCCGGGGGGCGAGGGAAATATTTTGTTTCGTCCAGTCGGTCAAATTGCTTTAGCTAATGCTTTGGGAATTCTAGTATTTAGAAAGAAATTTTCGCTGAAATCTATTTTCGACAAACTCCGCAGGTACGATGTGGATGAAGGATTTAGCCACATGGACAATCCTGAGTCTGCGTGGTACGGGATTTTGTACGATCCGAACAAAAAGCGAATGCTAGTTTCTGGAAGGGATTTAGCCGCGAAGTTAATTGTATATTTGGTCGCGGGAATTAACGATGATATGGATCGGGCTCATTTGCGGCAAGCGGTGGCCCAAGCGAGGACTTTTGAGGATAAAGCTGTTAGTTTTAATAGCAGGTTTGTGCATCCAAAAGAGGTGGGATTGCCGCCAGTTCTTACTTAGATAATGTCAAGATAGTATGCAACTGCTTGCAATTCAAGGCTATTGTTAGATAGCTAACTGCTACCATTTCTTGCAGCTTCTAACTTTTGCCGAATTGCGGCTTGAACTTTCTGATCAAAATCAGGATCGCCGGGACTTTCAATAATCCTCAGCGGATGCTGATTGATTCTGTCTAAGTACGCTTGAAATGCGGCTCTATCTCCTCGATGTCTAAGAAAATACATTTTCAATTCAGCATTCAACATTGCGTTAGAGTTAACTTGGCTCATCCGCAAACTCTCCTTTATTTTAACAAAATAAGTTCTGCTCCCACGGGCAAATGATCGGACTCGGTGGCCTCCAAAACCGAACTCGATTTAGCACCCCAATGCTTTGAATACCAAATATAATCAATCCGACAAACGGGATAATTTAATCTCAAATTCGAGGTTTTCAACAAGAACTTAAGTTCCCAACCGTGAGGCCAAGTAAAACCAAACCCAAACCCCGATTTTCGGAAAGAATCTTGCATAACTTTCTGCACATTATAGTAGTCTTGAGTTTCGTCTGTCATGTTAAAGTCGCCCGCGACAATTACGGGTAGAGTTTCTTGCTCAACTCGCTGGACTAAATCTTGAATTTCCGGCCCTCGTTGTCCATATTTGTAAACTGGAATTTTGAGAAAAGGCAAGATGTTATATCTCTTAAACCACGGCCCGGTAGCTTGCATATTATAAATCACTACTTCTTGTTCGTTAAATTTAATAATTGCTCGCTGCTGCGTTTCTGCATGACCGGCTAAGTGCAGTATTTCGCTGGAGACAATGGGATATTTACTGAGAATTCCTACCGGAGGAATCCCAATTTGATATGGGTAGTCTATTTTTAACCATGCGAAAGCTCTTTCGGTATGCTTTTTAACGATTTCTTGTAAAAAGATAATATCGGGTTTTTCGCGTTCAATTAGTTTAAATAAAGTTGGTGATTGTGTTGTATACCAGCCGACGTTATGGGATAATATTTTGAGGTGGGGTTGGGAATTTGTGATGTTGATTGGTGAGGGGGAAAAGTATTTTATGTGCAGCCAACTTATGAGGAGAATGCAGGATATCGCAGAAATAATCGAGAACCATCTTTTTTTGATAATTGAGAATCCGACGATGGGAAGTAGGAAAATTGGAAATAAAATTAATGGCAGAAAAGTGCTAATTAAAGCAATAATTGATATTCGCTCCCAAAAGATGAGTCTGAGCAGGAAATAGCAGATAATAAATAGTGAGTAGCTGTAAGTGAGAATTGTTACAGATTTTAGGAAAACTCTTTTGATGATATCTGTTATTTTGTGCTGCATTGGAAATTTATTAAAATAAGAACTTGCTTAAGTCGAATTCTTCGTTTGACTCATGTTTATTGTCCCTTTCGGAGATTAAAAACAACAAAAGGCGATCGGTATAATCAGCGGCACCCCGAAACTCTTCTCGCAAAATTTCCAGGCCGCCATTAGCATATTCTTCAAAAATTTGCAAGCGTTCTGCTTCCGATTTTTGATCAAGATGGGAGAGAATTTGAGGATTTTTGGTTTCGGCGATCGCAATTAACTTAATCGCCATATCATAACCCCTTGATACAAAAATATCAACATCAATCGCACCGGGTTCTCGCTTGGAAATTTCCCCCAAGGGCGATCGCTTTTTCCGCTTATTTCCCAAGGATGCAGCAAACACAATCACATCGGCGTAAGTCTGAAAAGGGCCGGAGTTGTTATCCGATAAAGTTAAGGATTTAACTAAATCAGCTTTGTCTTTAGCAATTCTAATTTTGTTAGCAGCCATTGGGATTAATATGTAATTTTTAATTTTATAGAACAACCGCAGATGTGAAGCAGATTAACACAGATTAACGCCGATAATTTTCAGAATGTCCGTAATAACATAATTTTTTGGGCAAAACTTCCTCTGACTTCCCGGCGCTTGGTTTTTTCGGCTAAAAGTCGATCGCCCGAAACGCCAAAACTCAGCATCAGCGCATCCATCACCTCAGACAAATCAGCCAATTCCGCCACCAAATCATCCTCATCAGCCGCCGCAGCTTCTGTCGCTTCCTCAATCAATTTCTGGCGCAAAGCTTGACGGTATTCGCGATCGGACAAAACGACAAACTCGCATTCATTCCCACTTTCGCGAATAATTTCAGGAATGCGATCGCGCACTAACTTATGATACTCTTTTTCCATATCAAACTCCCTTCAACCTTGATTAAAAGTTTGAATCAACCAGCGAGTAATTTCGCCATCATCTTGAGTTTGACTCCGATTCAAAGCTTCCTCAACTAACGCAATTTCCAGCCCAGGTAAAACCCGCGACTCTTGAATTCTACCGCTACCACCGCCATTAATCGCAAAGGCAAAAACCTCCTGCCTATTCGCACGATCCACCCAATATTCGCTAATTCCTGCGTCTTCATAAAGCAACCGCTTGCTGCCTAAATCATCATCAAAAGAAGATGCACCAATTTCAATTACCAAATTCGGCGGATCATATTCATTTAAATCAACAGGTGAATTGCTGTCATTAGGAGGAACTCTCAAATCTGAACCAATGTAGTAAGCTAGATCGGGTTGAAACTCGTGAATACCTGTTTTCCGAAAACTGGCATTAATCAACTGCACTACTCGGATATTTTTCAATGTAGCAAACAGACTGACTACAGATGAAAGGATTGAATGTTGATGCCCGTGCAATGGCCCTACTGGTGACATTTCTACCCTTATTTGTTCTTGATAATAATAAAATTTTCCCTTTTCCCAAGTTACATCCTCAGCAAAGTTTAGAAACTCTTTCCATGTCGCCTTCACCCAAATATCCGTTTCCAAAACCTGCGTAATTACCGAACTAGAAGACATCATCCACCTCTACTATTTCTGTATATTCAAATTCATTCGGACTGCGCTTAACTAAAGGATAGCGCATCCCAGCCAGTTCGATCGCATCTTCTTCACAATCAGCCTTCGGAGAATTGTACACCAGCACGTATTCCTTACCGATGCAGCTTTCCATTTCTTGAGCAACTTCTCCGCGCCACTGAGTTTTCGTCACCAAAACTACCAATTGATTCGCCAATTTGGGCAGCTTATTCGCGATTTGCTTGCGATAAATCTCGTCCAAACTGCCAAAGGGAGAATCCATCACGATCGGAAAGGTACTGCTATCCGGGCCCATCAAAGTATTTTTTTGACTCCACTCGCGCACGCCCTCAATAATTCCGCCAATAAACGACAAACTAAGGATTTGATTTTCTCCCGTCGAAGCAGCGACTAAAGATTCTTTTCCCGACGTATTTTCTACTAGCGTGAGTTCGTATTTATCGCTCAATTTGGGGATGTAAGGAGTAAAAGAAATTTGGCTAAAAATATCTTGTACACGTTTTTCTAATTGAGAACAAAACTGTTTTTCTAAGCGCGATCGCACTTCCGTTAGGCGATCGATCGCATCCTGAGTCGCCGCAATCCGGCGCTGGGCCAAAACTTGCCTTTGCTCATTCAGTTGCTGCTTGTCGATTTGCTTATCCAAAGCCGCAACCTGGGCATTCAAACTCTCAATCTGCTGCTGGTTAGAGCCTGTTTCACGGTGCAACTCGCCAATTTTTGCCTCAATCTCATCCAAGCGCTTTTGCAAGCGGCTGACATCGCCGTCAGGGAAGTTTTTCAGCTTGCTGTGAATATCGTCTAACTGGGATTCCACGCGGGAAAGTTCGGCTCTAGCGCGGCTGACATTGCCTTGTTGGCGATCGATTTCGTCCCAAAAATCAGCAATTTGGCGATCGATTTCATTGATGCGATCACTGATCCGAATAGTAGTTTCTTCCACATCGCCAGCACCCGCTTTATTGATCCAACCGCTAACATTTTCGCAAGCTTCAGAACCCTCCACCAATTGGGCACCGCAAATACACCGCTGCTGCGCTAATAACTCTTCCAAAAACGGCCGTCCAATCCCCGAAAGCAACTCGCCTTTTTCCCGCAAATTCCCAAAAATCAAGTTAAATTCAGCCGCAGCATCCGAAAGAAATACCGTGTAAGCGCGCCCAGAAATTGCTCGTTTCATCGCATCAGAAGCCAAAGCAATTTGTTCTTTAAATAAAGTCCGCTGCTTTTCCAATTCGTCTCGCAACTTTTGCCACTCAGTAGCACCGCTGAGTTCCAAGAAATCACCGTTAACTACTTTTTTTAATTCACCTTGATTCGTCAATTCTTGCTCAATCTCTACTTGTCTTTGTGAAAGTAAATCTACCTCTTTTTGACAAGTTTGCTTGTTTTTTAAAAGTTTTTTGATTTCAGAACTACCAATCACGCTCAAATCTGTTTCTAGAGACTTTCTGGCATCTATCAAATGTTTAATCGATCGACTCAATACCTCTACTCCTAGCAATTCCTTAGTAGCTTCAGCAATTTCTGCTTTCTTGTCGTGGCGAACAATTTGCTCGATTCGTTCCCCATCAAAAAAGAAATATTGATGCAAACTTGCAGGCAATATCCGTCCGATAATATCATCGGGATGCTGCGCTGTCGCAATCCAGCGACCGTCATCTTTTGCTACTTGTAGGAACAATTCGTCTTTGATGTATTCTACAGTATTTGCATTTTTGTAAGCACGGCAAACACGCCTTGCTTGATAGCGCTTGCTGTCGTGTTCAAACACAAGTTCCGCCCAACAACCCACGGCTTTTCCCATTTCCGCCTCAGCAAGGGCGCGCTTGTTTACCAATTGTTCTTCCGCAGCAAAAGCAGGGCTAAATTTTCCGTAAAGTACCCACGTAAAGGCATTAATTAATGCTGTTTTTCCAGAACCGTTATTACCATGAATGACTGTGATATTATGCTCGCCACAGGCTAGCTTGATTTCGGGACTTTTGCCGTAAAATTGCCGAAAATTGCACAGAGTAATTGAAATTAACTTCATACAATTGCTTCCTTAATGATTTTCAAAATGTCATCGCTAATATAGCGGGGAGATTTCATGTAGAGTTTATCTTTTTCAATTTCTAATACCTGCTCGATAATTTGTCGGACTTCCGGCGGCGCGCTAGTAATTGGTTGCTGTACGTCGCTCAAATCTTTGTCCGTGTGATAACTAGAACGCTTTTCTGCTAAAGTGCCGATCGCTACAGGTGCGATCGCGCTATCTGCATATCTAAAAGCCATAACCAGATTTTCATTCAGATTTTTAGTCATAATTAGAAGGAAGAAGGGAGAAGGAAGAAGGAAGAAGGAAGAATGCTTATATAGTTAGCTTTTTAGTCATCTCTATTTGACGCTTAATTAAGTGGATTTACTTATTTTATTGCAAAAATCAAAACTACAGGGTTACGTATGGGGTGAGAAACCGGGTTTCTACGAGTTTGGCTCTCGCGTCACGAGAAATCTACAAAGAAACCCGGTTTCTAGGATTTTTGTGACTAAAAACGAGAAATTTACGAAGAAACCGGGTTTCTGAGTTCGTAAGTGCGATCGCTAACGAAACTAGCAACTCAAACTGCAATAAAATAATTCTATCTTTTTAAGATAAACCGAACCTGAATAAATGTCAAATATCTAACAATCCGTAACGCCTCTGAATTTGCAGCAATTTCACCCTAGCTTCCCCAGCATTGTCAGCCAAATCAGCAAATTCCAAAAACCGCTTCAACTCTTTTCGCAGCAGATTGCGCTCAACTTCTAAGCTTTCTCGACCCAAATCTGGAGGTAAAACAATCATATCAAATAAAGTTGCCCTTTCCTTCCCCGGATGCGGCCGCAAAATACGTCCTCGGCGCTGAATAAACTGGCGCGGATTGCTGCTACTTGCTAAAATTACAGCATGGCGAATTGCTGGAATATCAACGCCTTCATCCAAACACCGAATCGCGACTAAACCTTGCAATTCTCCACTCTCAAATTGTTGGCGCAATCGTTCTCTTTCTGCTAAAGGAGTCGCCGCCGTATAAGTATTGACTCGATAGCCTAATTCTGAACCCAATAATTTCGCTGTTTCTGTTAGTTGGCGGTTGTTACTTCGGCGCACACCTGCTTCGATCGCACCATCGCCGCAGTAAAATAATGTATGGGCTGTGTCGAGACGGTGGATCATTAGTTCTCGCAAAGCTGTTAATTTATTAGCCGCCGCCCCAATTAACCTGGCCCGCTGCATTAATAAAGTTTTTAAAGCATCGTTTGGTTCTACTTTTTCATCGCCCCACAGCGCCCAGCCAATTTTTTTAGTTAAGTAGGAATATTTGCGGGTTTCTGATTCGGTTAATTCTACTAAAATCGGATAGTATAAATAATGTACTAATGCTTTTTGGCGGATGGCATCGGCTAAGGTGAGTTCGGGTTGCAACACTGGGCCGAAATAATCTAAAATAGACTCGGTTCCCTCTTCGTCAAAGTGTCTTTCTGGGGTAGCAGAAAGGGCGAGGCGTAGTCCAATATTCCGCGGCAAACTTTGTCCTAAACGGGGTGCACCTAAGTTGTGAACTTCGTCTCCAATAATTAGGGTTTTTTCTGGGAAATAGCGCAGTTGAGACTGCAAACTATCGGACATTAGTGTAGCGTTTGTAGTTATAATTGTCAGAAATATTCCCTCGCCCGCTCGCACTTTATACAAACCCCGATCCAGCTTATTTTGCCAACTACTGGCGTTTTCAAAAGCCAAAATAGGTTTCAAACAAAATTTTTCCGATTCGCGCGCCCACTGATTCACCAGGTGGCAGTAGGGGCAAATTACGAGGAGGACTTGCAGGTTAATTTTATTGTATAATTCAGTGGCGATCGCAAGTGCAGTAATCGTCTTGCCACTACCCGTCGCCATCTTCAGCGTACCGCGTCCCTGATTTGCAAACCAATTATCAACCGCCGCTTGCTGATACGGCCGCAATTGCAGCGATGGCGGTATCCTCGGAAACCCAAATTGCGAATTATTGGCTGTGGAGTGATTCACCTTTAAATGCCGTTAGATGCAAAATTACCCTGATTCAACTGTAACTCATATTCAACTAAAACTTAACAGCTCAAACAAATTTGCCGCCGACAATTGCAAACCAAACAACGCATCCAGCACTGGTAAAACATCTTCATTTTCTTTAATCTCAGGTTCCTGCTGCGGTTTAAAAACAATGACTAATCTTTCTTCCGGGTCAATCAGCCAACCCAATTTAGTCTTATTTTTGAGGCAAAATAGAATTTTATTAATCACGCGAGTTGAACTTTGATCCGGCGATAAAATCTCAATTATCCAATCGGGCGCAAGTTCAAACCTATTTTCTATTTCTCCCTGAGAATTTAGAGGAATGCGCTGCCACTCGAATACTGCGATATCTGGAACAATAGAACGTCCACCAAAAGAGCAGCGCAATTCTGGAAACGCATAAGCCAACTTCTGCGGTTTTCCAATTCGATTAATTACAGATGGGAACTCAAATTGTAATGTACTATGTTTTCCTTGCGGCATAGCTTTTTGATAAATTTGACCATCAAAATACTCGCTAGCCGGCTTAGTTTCTGGAAGCAGCAGAAACTCTTCCAGAGAAATTTTTGACGGAGACTGAATTGACGTTAACATAAGCGATTAAACCCTCGAAAACTCTTATAAATTCACGTCGCTGTCACCTTCCCAATCCTGACAACTCTCCGATTCCACACCAGTAGGGTGCATCGCACAAACCAACAAATTTCCGCCGTAAACTTGACCGTGATAGTTAGTACAACCGCGACAAACCGGATGCTGAGTCGGCGAAGGGTCTACATAAGTCACCATCGACAAATCTATCTCATCAAACTCCGGGTCAAAGTCCCGGCAAATTTCAATTATCGGTTCGAGAAATTCATTTAAATAACCATCGAATTCATTTAAATAACCGTCAACTTCACTAATCAGGTTATTTTGTACTTGTTCTGTAAACTCTTCCGAAATATGAGCCAAAATGTCCAGCATTTCGACAAACTCTTCGCTCATGTCGGTGAAAAAATGCTCTACTTCAGAGACAGCATTTTCCATTACTTCAAAAAAATCTTTAGACCAATCTTCCATGAATTTGACAGCTTGCTATTACAAAATATTTTACAGACAGGTGCAGCCAGCCTCATGTGAAGTGCTTGCACCTACTCTCAATTCTATTACCTATTGCGGTATATCCGTCCACATCTGACAGAGGAGATATTCAAAAAGGGAACTCAAGAGTATTATCCTGAGTTCCCTTTGTGCTTTGCGAGCTTTTTGTAGCTTAATCTTGCTTCAGACGCCGCAATTCGTCTTGTAAATTCTGCACTTGTTCGCGGAGCTTGTCTACGCCACCAGTTTCTTTAGTTTCTTTTGCAGAAACATCTTCTTCCTCAGAAACAATTTCAATCCGCCGAGGTTCAGCCGGTTTTTCTTCCCTAGCCGATTCTACGGGTGGCTGCTGCTGAGCTTGTTGCACCATATCATCAACAAAGCGACGTGCTTCTTCCGTTGACATTTCGCCCCGCTTGACTAATTCATCTGCCAGCTTTTGGGCTTCAGTGCGTAATTCAGTTAACTTGCTGCCTGCTTTTTCTCCAGCGTAGGAAGCTAGCCCGACACCAAGGTAAACTGCTTTCTGTAAAATATCTCCGAAACCAGGCATAGGAGCTATACCTCATAAAACTGGGTGAACCGGAGACCACGCCTATTACAAGCATCCCGTGTTGCTGCTACCTTCCGGTCCTGACAAAATTTGGGCGTTGGAATCGCGTGGGGCCAGTTCATTTATGAGTATAACACAGTTATTTATTCTTCAACCACACACCAGTGATAAATTTCATAAATAACGCAACCGTTCTTCACCAGCGGGTCTTCAGCGACGATCGCCTTTGCTTCATCCATAGAACCCGCCTCAAACATCAACATACCGCCGCCCCGCCTCGCCCAGTAGCCAGTTTTCGCTCGGTGTCCTTTAGAAATCAACTCTCGGACATAAGCTCTGTGAGCTGGCACATATTGGTCAAAGACAGGCTTTTCCACAATTCCTTGTTCAATTTTGACAAACCAAGGCATTTTTTATTTTGGATTTTAGATTTTAGATTTTAGATTGGGGATTGTAGATTGGGAATGGAGGTTTTGGTACCGAGCATTGAGCAAATACTCGATCGCCCGTACTCCGCCATTCCTTCCTCACTGCGATGTTATCCTATGAACCAGTCAAAACAGCGATTTTTTATTGCTTTAGTGCCACCTCTCGATATTGAACAGCAGATTACTGAGATCAAACTGTATTTTGCGGAACACTACAATACTCGCGGTGCATTGAATTCGCCACCCCACGTCACGCTGCAACCTCCTTTTGAATGGCCGGCGGCGGATGTACCGAAGTTGGAGGAAAGTTTAAAGGCATTTGCTGCAAATCGGCTGCCAATTCTCGTTACTCTATCCGGTTTTGCGGCTTTCGATCCCCGCGTCATTTATGTTGATGTTGTCAAATCGCCGGCATTGCTGGAGATGCAACAAGATTTGATGAGTTATTTGGAGGCAAATTTGGGAATTGTCGATCGACTTTCTCAGACTCGCCCATTTGTACCGCACATGACTGTAGCATTTCGCGATTTAACTCAGGAGAATTTTCAAGCGGCTTGGTTGGAATTTGCAGGGCGTGAGATCCACTTTGAGTTTACCGCTGCGGCCTTAACTTTGTTGCTGCACGACGGCAGCCGCTGGAATATCAGAAGATCCGGCGGTTAGAAACCGCGTCTATAGAAACAAAACCCGGATGGTGCGCGGGTTAAATACCTGGTGGTTAATGTGTTATTTTTTTTAGTCCCTCGCTCGCTCGGACATCGTTTGACAAGAAGCGGTTGAAACCGTACGTCTTTTCTTACCAGAAAGAATTGGTTTAAAGCCGGAACCCCTAAAGGTGAGAAATTAAAATCAGACTATTCATTGCTTCAATCCTCGGACGTAAAGTAAAGTGCTGTCAACTGTCAACTGTCAACTGTCAACTGAATGAACGATCGCTCTTATTCGGACTTGCAAGTGCCACAGTTCCATAAACCGAAATTCCCGACTGTTTCAATATTTGAATTGCCGACTTCACGGTAGTACCGCTAGTGTAAATATCATCAACTAACAAAACTCGATCGCGCGGGAGACGGCGGCGAAAATCTTTGCCCAAACTTAAAGCATCTTTCATTTCAGCTTTTCGTTGCTGTGGTGTCAGAGCGAATAAAGCCTGAGTATTTTTCACACGCTCCAAACCGTGCCGCTGCAAAGGCAAACCAGTCAACTCGCAAAAACTTTCAGCCAAAAGTTCCGCCTGGTTAAAACCACGCTCCTTGAGCTTTTCTTTGTGCAGGGGAATCGGTACAACTGTTAAATTGTCAATAGCTAATTCGGGAAAACTTAGCCAAGATTCTGCCAGCCAGCCGCCGAGGGGTTTCGCTAATTGTGGATTACCGTCATATTTCAAAGCTGCGATCGCCCGTTTGAGAGTTCCGCCGTACTCGCCCCACACAAAAACCCGCTGCTCTGAATCCCAAAATCGACCTGGATCGGCTAACTGACATCGCTGAAGTTGCTTGTGGCAGTAGGGACAAAACTCTTCGGCAGCCGATCGCTGACAAAGAGGACAGTTAGCCTTAAGAAATAGATTGAGAAAAGATTTGACCAATCCCGTCCATTTTCGGTTGTTCATCCTAAAATTGTGGTAAGTGATTAATCGGAAAAACTATCAAAATTCAATCAGTTTCCAAGAACAGGATCGCAGCGTGACAAACCTCTACTGGCTAGACAAAATTCAACCTTCAGACCGAGATGCAGTGGGAGAAAAAGCATTTTACTTGAGCTGTTTGCTCGCCCAAAATCATCCAGTTGTACCGGGTTTTGTCGTGCCGGCTACAACATTTTGGCAGTTTTTAGAGTCGATCGACTGGCTAGAACCGCTGTTTGCCGACTGGCCCCACTCTTCGCTACACTTGAACGTCGATGAACCCAGACAACTGCAATCGATCGCCCGCAGCATCCGCCACCAAATCCTTACCACCAAACTGCCAGAGGCACTGCTCTCCAACCTAGAGTCTGCGGTTGGTACTCTCAACTCCCAAGCCTTGATTTTTCGCCCTTCCCTGACTTCCAGGAGCCCGAAAACAGCCGGAATCCTGGAATCTCACGCAGTACGCGCCGAACCAGAATCCATTGAGGCCGGACTAAAACGAGCCTGGGCAGAAATCTTCAGAGCCCGAAGTCTATTTTACTGGCAGCGGTGCGGCATGGAAATACAGCAAATCAATCCCGCAGTTTTGGTGCAGCCGCTTCAAGGAGCAATCGCCACAGGTGAGGTGAAAACTAATGCCGGCGCAGCATGGGAAATCCAAGCCACTAGCGGTTTGGGAATGTCCCTCGCTAGGGGAGAAACTATACCTGATTACTATGAAGTGCAGTCAGAAACAGGTGCGGTTAAATTCCAGCGGCTCGGTTACAAAACATTAGCATATAATCTCAAAGCTGATGAAATCAAGCCGAGGGAAAAAACGCATATTGGGAATTTTGCTGCTTTTCCAATCCCCGATTCTCCATTTCTAATTCCTGATTTTGCTGACAGTTGCCTGGAAGTTTTGGCGCTGGGCGAGGAATCACAAGCTGAATATGTTTTAGAGGAATCGCAACTGCAAAAAATTATTAAATTGAGCAAAAAAGTTGTCGCAGGAGTTGACTCTGATTTAATTTTGCAGTGGACAATCAGCGAGACAGAAAACAATGACGAACCGCAGTTTTATTTTACTCAAGTTCGTCTTTTGAAAGCGGAAAAAATCGCGTCGGTACGGGAAAATGCGATCGCCCCAGCCAGAAATCCGGCGATTCTCAGAGGTTTGGGTGCAGCATCAGGAAAAGCCGAAGCAGTTGCCCAAGTTATGACGAATTCTCACCCAGAAAACGCCCAATTCTTAGCCGGAGGCATTTTGGTAGCCCGCACAATCGAGCCGCACTGGCTGCCTTGGCTGAAACTTGCTGCTGGGGTGGTTGTGGAACAAGGAGGCATGACAGGGCACGGCGCTATTTTAGCGAGAGAATTGGGGATTCCTGCCGTTGTGGGAGTTGCTGGGGCCACGAGGGCGATCGAGACTGGCGATTGGGTGTTGGTAGACGGCGATAGCGGACAAGTTTTTGCCACCGCCGAACCAGATGGCGATCGACTTCGGGAACTAGGACAAAATCCAGAAAATTACACTACAGCAGCAGAAATGTCAATAGCTAATTACCAATTTTCAACATCAGATCGATCGTCCAATCCCGCGTCTAAATCTCGCCAGCCTGAGTCTGCCGAATCTGTTGCGCCAACGGGGACTCAACTGCTAGTTAATGTCAGCCAAACGAGTTCGATCGATCGCCTCAGAAATTTGCCCATCGACGGCATCGGATTATTGCGATCGGAATTGATGGCATTGGAAGCTTTGGACTGTCAAAACCCTAAAGTTTGGCTGCAAGACGGCCGCCAATCGGAATTTGTCTCGCGCATGGCGGATTGCCTCAGTTTATTTGCCGCTGCCGTTTCGCCGCGACCAATATTTTATCGATCTCTCGATTTGCGCGAATCAGGAACCGACGGCAGTTTCAGTTATACCTTTGAACCGGAGTTATTTGATTGGGAGTTGTCCGTACTTCAAAAAGTCTGCGAGTTAGGTCACACAAATCTCAATTTAATGTTGCCTTTCGTGCGCTCTGTGGACGAGTTTGTCTACTGCCGCCAGCGCTTAGAAACTATTTGGAAAAATCGACCTGCTCAGTTTCAAATTTGGATCATGGCGGAAGTTCCTTCGGTATTATTTTTATTGCCAGATTATGTAAAAGCAGGAGTTCAAGGAATTTCTATCGGTACCAATGATTTAGCCCAATTTTTGTTAGGGATTGACCGCAACTCCCAACAGGTAGCAGGTGGTTTCAACGGGCGCGATCGAGCAGTGATGAGGGCGATCGAGCAATTAATCCGACAGGCCAGGGCTGCGGGCATTCCTTGCTCGATCTGCGGGGACGCGACCGCATTGTATCCTGAGATAGTTGAATCCTTGGTGCGGTGGGGGATTTCGTCTATTTCGGTGAATGTCGATGCTGTAGAACAGACTTGGAGGGCGATCGCCCGTGCCGAACAGCGCCTGCTCCTAGAAGCCGCGCGATCGATATTAACAGTTGACAGTTGACAGTTGACAGTTGACAGTTGACAGTTGACAGTTGACAGTTGACAGCGAAGTTTTTAGGCAGGGGCTTAAATCCCCAGCCTAAAAACAATCCACCTAAAGGCGGGGGCTTAAATCCCCTGTGATGCAGGTTAATAATAATTAAAAAAATCAGACGGCGGTTGAAACCGTGTCTACACAAACGAATTCTGGATGGTGCGCGGAATGAAGAAAATAACATAATTTTAACCGCCCGATCTTCTTCAACCCGGCACCATCCGGGTTTTGTTTGTATAAATGCGGGTTCAACCGCCCGGTCTTCTAAATTAAAAATATCCGATTTTCAAGCTAAGATAGAAATATCACCAACACTTGACCCAAAGGTAAAAACAATGAAATCAAAAATCATTGCAACCGCAGCAATACTCGCCGCCCTCGGCTGTCTGCATCCCCATCCAGCATTGTCTCAACCTGCAACTGACGGCGGGACAAAACCAGGATTCTGGCAACCTCAAGCACAGATTGACACTACTCGCAATATTACCCTCAGACTGTTAAATGAAACCGGATTAAACCTAGAATACGGTGAATCAGGTGTTGGCTTGTCATCCTTGCCCGTCGGAGCCAGCAAAAACATCATTGTTCGCGTCAGCAATCGCACCGCCGACATTGCAAATATTCCGATTAATGTCCAAGGAGGAAGTACAACTTTGAAATACGACTATAATGTTGATGCCAAGCAAAACCTTGTGACGATTCGTATCACCACATCAGACGGCCGCACTAGGCAAGATCGGTCAGTTTATATTGATGAAAAAGGGCGAATTTACTCTTTCTAAGACTGACGATTGTTAACCAGATTCCCGATCGTGGATCTTGGTTTTAGCAGCGAGATCTCCGGGGCGTTGCTGACTCGAAGTATGAATCCATCAGCAGAGACGCCCTACGAGTGCGTCTCTACAAAGGTTTGGAGATCAGGTTAAATTATTTTCATCCCTAAAATCAGCAACGCCCGCTGTTGCTTAGTCGATCGAGATTGACTGAGGCCCCGTGCTTTTACCGTTGGTTGGTTCGGCTGTGGGCGCAGTGTAGGAAGTTGAGCCGGCTTGTTCGTCAATCCAGCTTCTAACGGGATCTTCGTGAAGGTTGAGTCGCAGCAGGCCTGAAAAAAATCCGCCCGCAAAGGCAAGAGGCTGTTGCATCAATTCTTTAACTACTGGGATGAGTTCATCGAGGAACATTCAAGAGTCTCCTTGTTCTGCTGGGTTTCTACCTTTACTGTACCGTTTGTACTGCGATGCTGGCAGCGGCCGACAAAAAACCCTATTCTCAAACGCTGAAGATGGGCGATCCTGTTCAAGGGCTTCGCTAACCACCAATTTGGCGGCTAATGGCGTACAATGCTAATCAATTTGCTGTAAAAATTTTATGTGCCGTTTGCTTGGCTACCTGGGCGAGCCGATTTTACTCGATTCTATTCTGTACAAGCCGGAACATTCGCTAATTGTGCAGAGTTACCAGCCCCGCGAAATGACTTCGGGCCTGCTCAATGCTGACGGTTTTGGCATCGGTTGGTATCACCCGCACCTAGATACTGACCCGTTTACTTATAAAAATGTACAACCAATTTGGAGCGACATCAATCTGCCGAGTATTAGCCGGTACGTTGAATCAAAATGCGCGATCGCCTATGTTCGCAGTGCCACTTCGGGACAAGCTGTAGATTTGAGCAACTGTCAGCCCTTTGGGTACGATCGCCTATTGTTCGTACACAACGGCTTTGTGCAGAATTTTCGGAAAACTCTTTATAGACCAATTCGCGATCGACTCAGCGATACCCTTTATCAATCAATTAACGGTACTACAGATTCAGAGCACATCTTCGGCTTATTTGTCAATGAATTAACAGCCGCAAATCTGACTATACAAGCTGCTTTGCAAAACTCCCTGAAAACTTTGGCAGAGCTAGCAAACCTTCAAAACGTAGAATTTTCAGCTAATATCATAATCAGCGACGGACACCAGATCGTTGCGTCTCGCTTTGCTTCTCAAAAAGTCCCTCCTTCCCTTTATTGGCTGCGGGACGATCTAAATTTTCCAAATTCTGTCATCATTGCTTCTGAGCCTTTATTTGCTGGCAATTGGCATGAGTGTCCAGCCCAAAGCATTATCAGTACAGGAGCAGACGGTGATATCGAAATCTATCCAATCTTCTAGAAAGGCAATTTATCATGATTTGCAGCAGTGTCGCCGTGGCACTTTCAAACTATTTGCAGACATCGATTATGATACTTTCTGCCGCCAAGCTCATCCTGATTTCAGTCCGGTTGGCTGGCACTTAGGTCATATTGCTTATACTGAGGATTTGTGGCTGTTGCAGCGGTGTGCTGGATTGAAGCCAGTTTTTCCTGAGTATCACAAACTGTTTGCTGCTGATATTTTGCCGAAGGAACAACGGATTTTTTTGCCTGCGTTTCCAGAGGTTGAATTGTATCTGGATGCGGTGCGAAAAAAGGTGTTAGATTATTTGGAAGTAGCGCCGATCGCACAGCAGGAACGTCTCTGGCGGTTCATGATTCAGCACGAAAGCCAGCACTGCGAAACTGTTGCTTTTGTGTTGCAAATGCAGAGGAATAAAGGTTCGGCTGCGGATTTTGTAACGGATTTAACGGATGTCACGGATAGAGGAAGATTAGCAACGGATTTTGTAGCGGATTTAACGGATGTTACGGATAGAAGCAAAGAGGAAGAAGGAACATTAATTGCCCATTACCAATTACCTATTACCCATTACCAATTACCGATTCCCGATTCGTCGATCGCAATTTTGGGCGGCGAATTTTATATGGGAAGCGATGCTGCTGAGGCCTTGGATAATGAGCGATCGCGCCACTTGTGTTATTTGGAAGCATACGCGATCGATCGCTATCCCGTCACTTGCGGTCAATACCGAGATTTTATGACATCCGGTGGCTATCAGAACCACGATTGGTGGTCTGCTGAGGGCTGGGAATGGCAAAAAGTTCATTTAGTCGATCGCCCGCTTTACTGGTCCGAAAATCCAGCTTTCAGCAACCATCCAGTTTGTGGCGTCAGTTGGTACGAAGCCGAAGCTTACTGCAACTTCGCCGGCAAGCGTTTGCCATCGGAAGCCGAATGGGAAAAAGCAGCGAGTTGGGATGCCACAAATCAGACGAAACTTACCTATCCTTGGGGAGAAACACGGCCAAATGCCAGCCTGTGCAATCACGGCAATCATCTTGCCAATACCTCCCCCGTTGATGCCTTTCCAAAAGGAGCAAGTGCAGCAGGCTGTTGTGATATGTTGGGCAATGTCTGGGAGTGGACAGCTTCAACCTTTGACGCCTATCCAAAATTTGAGAGTTATCCTTACAAAGGATACTCTGAACTCTATTTTGATGGAGAACACCGGGTTTTGAAAGGCGGGAGTTGGGCGACTTTTCCTCAAGCAATGCGATCGACTTTTCGGAATTGGTACTATCCGGGCGTGCGCCAAATTATCGCAGGTTTTCGTTGCGCTAAGTAGTTTATTATCCAATTCTAACTGCAATATACAAGATTGCAAAATTCAGGAAATATCTTTGAATTATCTGCGTTTATCAGTGTTGATCTGCCTTGTATCTACGGTCGATATATATATCAATCAAATTTTCAAGCAAGAAGTCTCGAAAAATTGGACATTTTTTTACTAAATGTAGAAAAGTTCGCATTTCAAAATATTAAGTAAAAAAACTTGGGAAAATTATTTTTAAGTTTCAATTTGGGGAGCGATCGCCATCTGGTGAGAAAATAGATAACGGAGATCGGCATAAAAAATCAGGCTTAAGCGTGATATTTGGCAAGGTGACTGCGTGCTATACCCATTGTTGCATCTTAATTTTACTCTATGAAATCCCCAAGACTGTCCGACACGACAAACCCAGCCTCAACAAAGGAAAACCGGCTGCACTTAGAGCGGCTGGTGAGCGCTGTGGCACCGACAACCGCAGAAATCAATCCTGGCAGCGATGCAGTTAACGGGTTGACTCAAAACCCCAAAACCCTTCCTCCCAAGTATTTCTACGACGATCGCGGCTCGAACCTGTTCGAGTTGATTTGTCAATTGCCGGAATACTACGTGACACGCACGGAGACGGCGATTTTGCAAGAGTGTGCAGGGGCGATCGCCCATTTGACGGGCCCGTGCGAAATCGTCGAACTCGGCAGCGGCAGTTCCACCAAAACCCGGATTCTCCTCGATGCTTACAGCAAATTGGAATATCCCCTGCACTATTTGCCGATCGACATCAGCCCTACCATCCTAGAAAGCAGCGCTTGTCAACTGTTGACAGATTATCCGTCGCTTCAAATTCACGGACTTGTCAGCACTTACGAATTAGCCTTAGCTAAAATTTCCCCGTCACCGTTGCCAACCCGAATGATTTGCTTTCTAGGCAGTACCCTCGGCAATCTCAACCCTCAAGAATGCGATCTATTCTTCTCGCAAATTGTCGGTGCATTGCAGCCTGGAGAGTATTTTTTACTGGGAATTGATTTGGATAAATCTAAAGATATTTTAGAGCCGGCCTACGATGACAGTCAAGGAGTGACAGCAGCATTTAACTTGAATATGCTGCGGCATTTAAATCGGAGGTATGAGGGAAATTTTGATTTAGCACAGTTTGAGCATTGGGCTTTTTACAATCAAGAGGAATGTCAAATTGAAATGCACTTGAAAAGTAAAAAAGCGCAAACCGTGAACTTACGTACTCTAAATTTAACGGTGGAATTTGCCGCAGGAGAAACTATCCGCAGCGAAATTTCGCGCAAGTTTAATCTCAATACTGTAAAGGCAGATCTTTCGCAGCGCGGTTTAAAGCCTGTACAAGTTTGGACAGATCCAAATCAGTGGTTTGGCTTGATGCTTTGTCAGTTGACAGTTGATAGTTGATAGTTGATAGTTGATAGTTGATAGTTAACAGTTGACAGTTAACAGTTAACAGTTAACAGTGGGCAGTTGTCATTAGTTAGTGTGAGGGAAAGAAACCGGGTTTCTACGATTTTTGAGAACAGGAACGAGAAATATCGCAAGAAACCCGGTTTCTGAAATGGTGAGTGCATCCATTAACTTCTGAATTATTACTTTAGGGTTCACGTATGAGGTCAACAAACTAAAGCTGTGTCTACTACGCCCCCTACTTCTCAACTCTCAACTATCAACTGTCAACTATCAACTGACAACTGACTACTGACTAATTAACAAATCGGCCGTTGTCCGGGTTTTACGGCGTGAATGTACTCGCTGCCCGATGTCGGCCATCCCCGCTTATAATAGGCTTCCTCCGGCTTCCCCCAGCCCAACTGCAACAAAATTTCCAGAAAATCCAACTTTTCCCACTTCGATAGACTCGCCCATTCTGTACGCTGGGTTAGAGCCTCTACATCAATTGGCTCGATCGATCTAAAATCCTTCCCGCTGTTAATACTCAAATACAAATCCATCCCCGCAGTTACCCGCTGCCAGAATTCCAACATCGCAATCTTAGCTGCTTTCAGAGTCATCAAATCGATCGGTAGAGCGATTAATTCGTCATTGACTGCCGGATAGCGTAGAGTATTGCCTTTAACCGTCATTTCCCGCCAGACAATCCCAGAAACTTGATGTTCCCTCTGGTATTCGTGCACGGCCGCCTTAAAATTTTGATATGCAGTGAACTTTTGAACGCCCTCAGATTTGAGAAAGCGGTCAATTACGGGGTTCCCTGTAGCATCCGTTTCAGTCAAATTGAGACGCCGCCCGTGCAAGCAGGCTTGGCGCTCTTCTTCGAGGATTTTAATGAGTTGGGCCGTGCTGTAAACCTTGGGCATCTTTATTCAAGCAAAATCAATACATTTGCTGGTCTGGCTGATTTTCTAGGCTAATTTTCAGTAAAGATTGTTTTTTTTGAGCAATATCACTTTTGCGGTTATTGTAACTTTTCTTTGTGCTTAATTCTCGTTTGATAGTTTACAGGAGTTGAATTGAGAAATCCCGAAAGCTTCTTGAAAAAAGCAGTTAAGAAGATACTGAATCGCGAGTTAGGCTGGGAAGTGTGCCAAGGGCTTACCTGGCGGGATTTTTCGCCAAAAACAAAGCCCCCTCGAAGGAGGAGGCTAAACTGAGTTAAAGGTTTGGGAGTTTTATTTGGCGGATCGATCGCACAAACCGCTAAAAAATCAGCATTCGCACCTGCTGTCAACCACCAAAACTCAGATTTTCAGTCTCAAAGCTTAGTAGCGTCGTGAAGAGCGATCCTTGTCGCCCCAGCCGCCGCCGCCACCCGAAGAGCGTTTGTTGTCTTCGCGAGGTTTAGCTTTGTTGACTTTCAAGTCGCGGCCCATCCACTCAGCACCGTCTAGGGCTGCGATGGCTGCTGATTCTTCTGCTTCGCTTGCCATTTCAACAAAAGCAAAACCCCGCATCTTGCCTGTTTCCCTGTCCGTTGGCAGTTGAACCCGGCTAACGGTACCGTACTCGGCAAATACTTGGCTGAGGTCTTCTGATGATACCTCGTAGGAAAGATTACCAACGTAAATCGACATAAAATCTCCAGAATCATTAGGGTGCAGAGAGTTAGATTCGGAGAGACGCTTGTAAATAAATACCAACAAACTACGCAACCGAATTTAATTCTTGAAAAACTACTATAACATGAAGTCAGCAGAATCAGCAATTGCCTGTGCTAATTTTTAATTTAGGGTGCTGTCGGGCAATCTCCCACAGAAAGTATTCTTGATAACTGACATCTTGCACTATTGGCCCATCACCTTGTTTTTTTGCTGCGGGATCGAGCTGATGGCTGAAATTTTTCGTTGGTGATGGCAGCGGGGCCGAAAAAAGGCTGTCCACCTTGATTTACTTAGAAAGGATCGTGGATGCGCGATCGCATTTCGGCGATGATTTGGGTTTTGTTTAAAGCTGGCCAAAAGCTGAGCAGGTTCGAGCTTTCAAATTCGGAAATTGCCTGATCTGCCTGCTGTAGCGAATTTTCGCGTGGCTGTTGGGAAGTGGAACTCGCAACTGCGATCGAGTTGTCTGATTGTGTCATTTTTGTTGTCAGTTGGATCTGTTAATATTTGCCTATAATTAATCACTTCTGCGATCGCACTTGATCGGAATAGATTAACATTATTTTAGGGTTTAATTAGTTTTTTTTATATACCGCAGAGGGCGCAGAGAACCCAGAGAAAGAGAGAAGAAGATATATCTCAGTAAGTTTTTCCTTATTCCTTCTTCCTTACTTCCTTAGGTGAACTGTCAACTGTCAACTGTCAACTGTCAACTCTTCCTTCTTCCTTCTTCCTTCTTCCTTCTTCCTTCTTCCTTCTTCCCCCTTACCATTTTCCTGGGATTGCGTCTTTGAGTCTCAATTCTTCTCGACTTACTAGAGCTTCGTAGTAATCTGGTTTGATTTCTAGGGCGACTCCGTAAGAACTAATTGCATCTTGAGTCCGCTGCAATTTTTGCAAAACGTCGCCCCGCTGCGCCCAAGCTTCCCAGTTGTCCGGCTTGAGTTGAATCACTTGGTCAAAAGCGACGAGTGCTTCGGAATAGCGCTGCATTTTCCCTAGCATCAAACCTCGCTGCACCCAGCCTTGATAGCTGTCTGGCCAGATAGTAATTGCTCGATCGTATGATGCTAGACTTTGCTCGTACTGCTGCAAATTTGACAGGGCGTTGCCACGTTTCAACCAAGCTTCAAAATTGTCTGGCACGTTTTTAATGACGCGGTTGTAAGCTGCGACGGCTTCTTCGTAACGCTGCAATTTTTCTAGCGCTGCGCCTTGCTGCAAGCCTACTTTTGATGTAATTTCTGCTTCTGAACTGAGAGAGATTACTTTATCATAACAGGTGATCGCTTCTTCGTATTGCTGCAATTTTTCGAGTGCTTCGCCTCGCAAATTCCAAGCTTCTAGAAAATTACCTTCAATTTGGAGGGCATTGCTGTAAGCGATGATCGCATCTTTGTAGCGTTCCATTTCTGCTAGGGCGATACCTCTACCCAGCCATGCTTCGGGGAAATTCGGATTAATTTGAATCGCTTGGTCAAAAGCAGCGATCGCACCTTCATGATCTCTTGATTCTGACAGTGTTTGACCGCGCCCGATCCATGCTTCGGGATAAGCAGGATTCATTTGAATTGCGCGATCGAAACAAGCAATTGCCCCATCGCGCCACTGGTGTTTGAGGGCCATGCCTTTATACAACCAAGCTTCGCAGTCGTTGGGTTGGAGTTGCAGCACGCGATCGTAAGCTGTGACTGCTTCTCCATATTTGTGCAATTTTGCCGAAGCAATGCCCCGATTGAACCAAGCCAGACTGTTTTGTGGTTGCAGTTGAATGGCGCGATCGTAAGAAGTTACAGCTTCAGCGTAGCGTTCGGCCTTCATCAGAGCCAAACCTCGGTTTAGCCAAGCTTCCCAATTGTTCGGGACGAGTTTGAGAGCGCGATCGTAGGCAGCCACAGCCTCAGGGTAGCGCGAGGCTTGCAGTAATACGCTGCCTTGCCTATACCACATCGCGGGCAAATTTGGATGAATTTGGGTGGCTTTTTTGTAACAGGTTGCTGCTTTATCCCACTCCTGCAATTCCTCTAAAACTCTGCCCTGCTGATACCAAGCTTCGTGCTTTTCTGGATTGATTTCAATTGCTTTGTCGAAAGTTGCGATCGCCTCCGGGTGATTCTGCAAACTTAACAGTGCTGTCCCGCGGAGCATCCAGGCCCAATATTCTTCGGGGTTAATGGCGATCGCTCGATCGCAACAGGCCACCGTTTCTGCCCAGGAGTGCAGTTGCTTGTAAGCTTTGCCCAGATTCAGCCACGCCCGAGTCCAATCCGGCTTAATTTGCACCGCTTTTCCGTAGCAAATGATTGCCGCTTCGTACCTTCCCGAGGCGTACTGTCTATTACCCCGATCGTAATCTGGAAATGCTGCAAAAATTCTTAAAATCGGCGGCAGCAAAGCTGGTTGGGGGTTTGAGGAGTTTTCCGTGGCATTCGTCGAGAAGTCTGGCATACGCCTTACATATATAAAATTTAGTGGGTTAACAAGCTTGCGGTCTTAATATATTAACTTATGCTTTATTTTAACTCGTTGCTGTTTTGAAACCAATCTACCATATCAGGTCTGGTCTGCTGTGACAAATTATGTTTACTTAACTGTATGTGTATAAAATTATGCACTCCCCCCACTTTCGGTAGACGACTGTACAATACAGGCAGGACCAAAATAAATATGTCCTGATTCAGATTTCAAATCAAATTTAATATGTTATTTGTGCACGCACTTTTAGATTTCACGGACTGCTTTACAGATCGTAATTCGGGGTCGATCGACCTTTCCTGCAATTATTGGTACGAAGGCCGTTGTCCTCAAAGCGGGGATCTGCTGAGACTGCCCCGCACTCAAATGTCTGAGGAGATCGCCAGGGGCTTGATGCAGTACCTGGCTGCTGACAATTCCTGCACTACCGAGGGCAAGATGTACGGTATATTGCTGGTGGAGATGCCTTGGGGGGAACAGCGGATTCTGAAAGCATTTTCCGGGATGCTGAACGGTTGCAGCGTTGTTGACGGCTGGGTGCCGCCGATTCCAGGACGATCGCGAGTTGCATTCGAGGAAGCCCGCACGTTGGCCCAATTGGAGGCGATGAAACAGGAACTGATTGCACTGAATCAACTCCCGCAGCGACAGGATTATACGGCTTTATTGGGCGAGTTTGAATTGCAATTGCAAGTTTTGAATGAGCGCCACCGCAATTGCAAGCAGCAGCGAGACGAAAAACGCCAGTTGCTGTGTCAAACTATCGCAGGAGAAACACTCTTAATTGCATTGGAAGAACTGAATCAAGCCAGCCGTTTGGAGGGAATTGAACGGAGGCAATTGAAACGGCAGCGGGATGAAATATTGCAGCCACTAAAACAATTAATTGAAGCTGCTGACGGGCGGATGCGGACGCTGAAACAGGAGCGAAAAGAACTTTCCCGCGAACTTCAGACGCAGATGCACGCGGCTTACACTCTGGTGAATTTTTTGGGAAAATCGCGATCGATCCAGGAATTGATGCCAGCTAATTCTATTCCCACTGGCACCGGTGACTGCTGCGCGCCAAAATTGCTGCACTGCGCGGCAGTACACAATTTGAAACCGCTAGCAATGGCTGAGTTTTGGTGGGGGCCGCCATCGGGGGATAAGGTTCAGGGAGAATTTTACGGTGCTTGTGGCGATCGATGTCAGCCACTCATGGGTTTTTTGCTGTCAGGATTGTCGCCAAATCCAAGTATTTCGCAACCGAAAGCTTACCCGGATTTTCAATCGTCGGCTAATCACAAAACTCGGTCACAAGTCCGATCGCAAACATTTTCACATCAGCATTTTAGTGGCGGGTTAGAAGCCCGCCCCACAAGTGAGAAAAATTCTGGTGGAACGGGCATCTTGCCTGTTACCGATCGCAGTACAATCACTGATTACCAGCAAATGCTGCCGATTGTTTATGAAGATAAATGGTTGATTGCGATCAACAAACCCTCAGCTTTGCTGTCAGTTCCCGGCCGTTATTTGGCAAATCAAGATAGCGTGCTAAGTCGCTTGCGGAACTTGTTACCGGATGGGTTAGAACTGACTGCGGTGCATCGCTTAGATTTAGGAACATCTGGGATTTTGCTGCTAACACGGGACAAAGAAACCGCCAGTCAAATCAGGCAGCAATTTGAGAAACGCCAGGTTCACAAAGTTTATGAAGCAGTGCTTTCGGGGACTGTCAACATAGAGGCGGGGACGATCGAACTGCCGATCGCCGAAGACGCGGAAAATTCCCTGCTTCAGCAAGTTGATTGGGAGTTCGGAAAACCCAGCGTTACTCGCTTTCGGGTAATGGCGCAACAGGGAAATTACGATCGCGTGGAGTTTTTGCCACTGACGGGGCGCACGCATCAATTGAGGGTTCATGCAGCGGATGTTCGAGGGTTGGGAATACCGATTTTGGGCGATCGACTGTACGGATGTCGCGCTGCTGCGAGCCGGCTACACTTGCACGCGCGGGAGCTTTCCTTTGAGCATCCGCAGTTGGGATCGAGGCTGCACTTACGGGCGGCGACGCCATTTTGAGAAAAGGGCGATCGCGCACAACGAGCGATAATTGATCGCAAATGTGTGATGCCGTTAGTATTGCGGGCGATCGATGATCGATTCAAGTTATGCTCATAAGCGATCGAACTCTGAATTTCCCTGATTCTTCAGTTGAAAAAATACCAAAACCATGAATACCCCAACAACTTCTCCACTCCTACTCAGTCCCTTCAAATTGGGAGATTTATCCTTAAAAAACCGGGTAGTCATGGCACCCCTGACACGGAGCAGAGCTGGTGAAACGCGGATGCCCAATGCTTTGATGGCAGAGTATTACGCTCAGCGGGCCTCCGCTGGTTTAATCATTACAGAAGCTACGGTGATTTCTACTCAAGCTAATGGTTGGCTGAATACGCCCGGTATTTATTCAGACGAGCAAGGCGAAGCTTGGAAACAAGTTGTGACTGCGGTTCATGCCCGCGAAACACCAATTTTCATGCAGCTTTGGCACTGCGGGCGGGCTTCCCACAGTAATTTTCATGAAAACAATCAATTACCAGTTGCAGCGTCTGCCATCAAAATCAACGGAGAAGGCATTCATACCCCTGCGGGCAAACAACCCTACGAAACTCCCCGCGCTCTCTTAACAGATGAAATTTCGCTGGTTGTGGAAGATTATCGCAAGGCCGCAGAACGGGCAAAAATGGCAGGTTTTGACGGTGTAGAAATTCACGCGGCTAACGGCTATTTAATTGACACGTTCCTGCAAACTAAAACCAATCACCGCACTGATTCCTATGGCGGCAAAGTCGAAAATCGTTACCGTTTTCTTAAAGAAATTGTGGAGGCGATTCTGACAGTATTGCCTGCCAACCGAGTTGGAGTTAGACTTTCTCCCAACGGTGTTTACAATGATATGGGTTCTCCCGAATATCGGGAAGATTTTCTGTATTTCGCGGGTCAGTTAAATGCCTATGATTTAGCTTATCTTCACCTGGTGGATGGTTTAGCTTTTGGCTTTCATGAATTGGGTTCGCAAATGGTGATAGGAGAGTTTCGCGATGTGTTTTCCAAGCCGCTGATTGGCAACTGCGGATATACTCAAGAACAGGCTGAAACGGCCTTGAGCAGCGAAGTTGCGGATTTAATTGCTTTTGGTCGGGATTTTATCAGCAATCCAGATTTGGTAGAGCGTTTTGCTAATGGTTGGCCGCTCAATCCGCCTGCGGAAGTTGGCGTCTGGTATTCTTTTGGCCCGGAAGGTTATATTGACTTTCCTACTTATCAGGAACCGGCAGCTATTTCTTAGTTTAGTCGATCGCACGGGGCGGAGCGATATCAAGTATCGCAACCGCTTTCGTGGGTTAGGAAGCCATGCCAGTAAGATATGCAAAACTCCCAATCAGTCGCCTAACTTGAGCCAAAGCTTCTTCGCCTGCAATCGGTTGCACTGAAGCATCCCGAACCTCGTCTCTGCGTCTTTTTGCTTCAGTAATCCAAACTGCCTGAATTGCTGAGTCGGTGTCGAATTCTCAGCTTTCTACCAATTTGTCTGCAAGGAGTGCCCTTGATTCATTAAGTAAAGATAATATTTATTCTGTCAGTTGCTCGATCGACTGCATAGCTCCTCGCAGAATACTAAAGTCTAAACTTATTGTAACAGTTGAGATCTAGAACGTTTGGGCCTATCCTATTAACCTGAGGGTATCTCAAAAGATCCGAGCTGCTAGCTCAGCTTTTGAGATACCCCAAAATAATCAGTAGCGATCGAAGCATTTTTAAGAAAATGGCACAAAATCACAAGTCAACGGTTATCATTACCGGCGCATCCTCCGGCGTCGGATTATACGGCGCTAAAGCCCTTGCAGACAAAGGATGGCACGTAGTCATGGCCTGTCGCGACGTGCGCAAAGCCGGAGATGCCGCCCAAGAGTTGGGCATACCTCAAGGCAGTTTCACGATTATGCAGATTGACTTGGGCGATTTGGAAAGCGTGCGCCGATTTGCTAGGGAATTCAAGTCAAGCAACAAGCCTCTAGACGCTTTGGTGTGCAACGCGGCTATCTATATGCCTTTGATTAAGGAACCGCTGCGAAGCCCTGAAGGTTACGAGTTGACGATGACTACCAATCACCTTGGTCATTTCCTACTATGCAACCTGATGATGGATAGTATGAAGCCTTCGTATTATCAAGATGCCAGAATCGTGATTTTGGGAACTGTAACTCACAATCCAGACGAGTTGGGCGGCAAGATTCCGCCACGCCCGGATTTGGGCAAGTTTGAGGGTTTTGAAGCGGGTTTCAAAGACTCGATTTCGATGGTTGATGGCAAGAAGTTTGAACCAGTCAAGGCTTACAAAGATAGCAAAGTTTGTAACGTGCTGACGATGCGGGAACTGCACCGCCGCTTTCACGAATCCACGGGGATTAATTTCACTTCGCTGTATCCGGGATGCGTCGCGGATACGCCACTTTTCCGCAATCACTACCCTTTATTTCAGAAGCTTTTCCCGCTGTTTCAGAAGAATATCACCGGCGGTTATGTGTCGCAGGAGTTGGCGGGCGAAAGGTTAGCGATGGTGGTTGCAGATCCAGAATACAAGCAATCTGGCGCTTATTGGAGTTGGGGAAATCGGCAGAAAAAAGATGGCAAATCTTTTGTGCAGAAGGTTTCTCCGCAAGCCCGCGATGATGAAAAAGCTGAGCGGATGTGGGAGTTGAGCGCTAAGTTGGTGGGATTGGCTGACGGGGCCCAAATGGGTGCTGCTAGTGCGGGTCGTTCTGCATAATTCATCTCGTTTCCGGTTGCATCGGAATTATATATTTGAATCGTCGTCAAGAGTGCGATTTCAAGAGTGCGATCGTCCCCGATCGCGAGTGTCAATCACGCGAGTGGGGACGATCGTACTACAAATGCAAAAATGAGCATATATTGTAGGGTGCGTCAAGCCAAAAATCTAATTATTTCTTACACAACCTAAGTCTGACGCACCTTATACATCAAAATTTATGAACAGAATATTTCGCGCGATCGCTCTGATTTTAATCGCATTAAGCTGCATTGCTGCTGTTTTAATTCAGCCATCGCGATCGGCCTTAACCGCACCAACTCCAGCGCAGCAATTCGGAGTTCGAGGAGGAAATGTCGCTCAAACAACTAATTTTGAACGGCACTTTCAAGAATTAGGAGTAGAAGGATCGATCGCCATTTATGACTTGAATAGCGATCGGCTTTATCAACACAACCCGCAGCGCAACAGCACAGCTTTTTTACCCGCATCTACATTTAAAATTCTCAACTCCCTGATTTCCTTAGAAACCGGCGTAATTGCCAATGAACTTGCAATTCTAACTTGGGATGGAATTGAAAGGCAAATTCCCGCCTGGAATCGAGACTTGAACATGAGAGAAGCCATCAAACTTTCCGCCGTCTGGTTTTACCAAGTTCTCGCGCGCCGAGTCGGACACGAGCAAATGCAAAAATGGGTAGCAAAAGCCGATTATGGCAACCAAAACATTGGAAAAAAAGATGATATTGACAAATTTTGGTTAGAAGGAGAACTGCGAATCACACCCAACCAGCAAATTCAATTCTTGCGCCGTCTCCACAAAAACGATTTACCATTTTCCGAGCGATCGCTCTCTCTAGTTAAAGATATCATGATTGTCGAACAAACCCCCGATTACACAATCAGGGCAAAAACAGGCTGGGCTGGCTTTGGAGAGCAAACAGAGACTCAAATTGGCTGGTATGTCGGTTATTTAGAGCAGAATAAAAACGCTTACTTTTTTGCAACAAACATTGACATTCGCAGTACAAAGGATGGAGCAGTTAGAATCGAGTTAACGCGCCAATGCTTGAAGGATATCGGGCTGCTGTAAATGCTTTATCTGTTCTCTAATAAAAAGCGTGTGGGTAGTTCTTCTAAAATCTTACCATTTCATATCTTGAAAAACATCTGCGTGTAAGCTGTTGTGCATTTAAATTGTATATTTTGATGACAATCAAAAATCCTCTCCCCCTCTCCCCCTCTCCCTTTCTCCCCCTCTCCCCCTCAATCGCCATACACAATCTATCTATATGAGTAACAGCTTATCTGTGTTAATCTGCCTCGATCTGCGGTTTCCCGATCGCTCAAAAAATCACGCAATAAGTTTACCAATTACCAATTACCTTTTTCCCAACCTTACCAAAACTCAAAATCTTTTTAATACTTAACAATTTATTTTGCGAAATGCAGGTGACAACTGCTGTATCAAAAGGCTAAGCTAGTTGCAAGCTTTGGAACTAGGCACGAAACGCAGCAAATTTCACTCGCCTTTAAAATATGGCAAAAGAATTAGCAATAGACACTCGCGGACTCACCAAACAATTCGATCGCCATATTGCCGTCAATGACATCGATTTGCAAGTCGCCGCCGGAGAAATTTGCGGGCTGATCGGCCCCAACGGTGCCGGCAAAACTACCTTGTTGCGAATGTTAGCCGCCGCTGAAGAACCGACTACAGGGGAGATTTACATCAACGGCTGTCCCTTGTTGCGCGATCGATCTAATCCCACTCTCAAACAGCACATCGGTTTTCTTCCCGACGATTTTCCGCTGTACGACGACCTGACTGTGTGGGATTATTTAGATTACTTTGCTCGATTGTATAACCTGCGACAACCCCGCCGCCGAGAACGCATCTATGCAGTTTTAGAACTCGTGCAATTAACCAACAAACGCAACAGCTTAATTTCCACTCTGTCGCGGGGGATGAAACAGCGCCTGAGTTTGGGACGAACTATTATTCACGAACCGCTGTTGCTGCTGTTAGACGAACCAGTTTCGGGTTTAGATCCGATCGCGCGATCGCAATTTCGCGAAATTATCAAAGCTGTGCAACAAGCCGGCATGACCGTAGTCATATCTTCTCACGTTCTCAGCGATTTAGCCGAACTTTGCACCTGGGTAGGGATTATGGAACTCGGTTATCTTGTCGAAAGCGCCCCTTTGCAAGAACTTTACAAACGCCTCGGAAAACAGCAAATTTTTATGGCAACTTTGGGCGATTTAGCAGCGCTGACATCGGAACTCAAAAACTTTCCTTGGGTAGAAAGTTGGGAAATCTTGCCGGAAACTCAGCAGGTGTGCGCTCATTTTTCGGGAAGCCGGGAAGATGCTGCACATTTATTGCGATCGCTCGTCAATGCTAACATTCCCCTCACGGAATTTCACTGCACTCAAGAAAACCTAGAAACTATCTTCCTCAAGATGGGACACAAACAAGCATCTTGACAGTTGACAGTTGTCAGTTGACAGTTGTCAGTTGACAGTTGACAGTTGACAGTTGTCAGTTGACAGTTGAGGGCGACTTTTTCACTCATAACTCAAAACAATTACCTATGAACACAAACATACTAGATACAATTGGTAACTGGAATTCCCAGTTATTCCGAGAACTCAAAGGTCGGCTGAAAATGGGCAAAATTGCGATCGTCAGCGCCTTTTCCCTCAGCGCTCAACTGCTGCTAATCTTGTATTGGCGCGCCCAGCTACCCGTTGCCACTCCTGTCGGTAATTACATTGATTCCAGCAGATTTTGCACCGAATCAAATGACAATGGTAAGCGGATAATATGCATCAAAGATGCGGCAGGAAATTTTATCATTAACTGGCCGTCTTGGTGGCTACAAATATTTGTTGTGCTGAGCATATTTAGTGCGATCGCACTTTTAGTAGCCGGCACTTATCTACTCGTCAGCGACTTAGACAAAGAGGAACGTCGAGGCACACTCAACTTTATTCGCCTCAGTCCCCAATCTGCCACCACAATTTTTCTCGGCAAAATTCTCGGTGTCCCAATTTTATTGTATCTCGCAGCAATTCTGGCTGTACCGCTCCACGTCTACAGCGGATTAGCAGCTCAAATACCTCTGTATCATATTTTATGTTTCGACATAGCAATGGTAGCTAGCTGTGCTTTATTCTACAGCGGCGCGATGCTATTTGGCTTAACAACCAGTTGGTTGGGAGGGTTTCAACCTTGGTTGGCTAGCGCTGCGGTTTTGACTTTTATTACCACAGCTTTTTGTGCACCGTCAGTCGGCAATGCTGCTGATTTGCTAACATTTTTGTCTCCGGCTGCTGTCCTCAAACAGGTAGTTTATCAAGTTAATGAGTCATCCCATTCTAACCTTAATGGGTTAATTGAAAAATTCAACGATCTCGAATGGTTTCATTTGCAGGTTGGCGAAAATCTTTTGGCTTCTACCGCCTTATCTTTATTGATTTGTGGGGTGGCAACCTACTGGATGTGGCAGGGATGGCAGCGCCGTTTCCCCAACCCCAGCGCCACTGTTTTGAGCAAGCGACAAAGTTATTTGCTGGTGATTTGCTATCAGTCAATAATTTTAGGGTTTGCACTCCAATCAAATAGGTACTCGATTGACGGTATCGCCTTTTTATTGATTCCAAATTTGATGGTATTTTTAGCTTTAATTGCGGCTTTAACCTCGGAAAGACAAGCTTTGTACGATTGGGCGAGATATCGGAAACAAATCGTTCCCAGCAGTCATAAATCGTGGCGCAGATACCCGATACTAGATTTAATTTGGAGTGAAAAAAGTCCGGCATCAGTTGCAATAGCAATCAATCTCCTCAGTTCGACAGTGATTTTAATACCTTGGCTGCTGGTGAATCCCAACGCTTTTCCGAGCATGATTACCTTCATCAATCTCATCCTGATTTACGCGGCTGTTACCCAACTATTCATGTTCGCAAAAATCCGAAACCAGGCAGTTTTGGCGGCTTGTACAGTCGGAGGCGCTATCTCTTTACCACCAATTATTTTGTATATGCTTTCCCTCACCCCAGAAAAAGCTCCTTTCATTTGGCTGTCTTTAGTATTTCCCGTCTTTGGATCGTCGGCCCTGGAGAGCGCGTCAGGACATACTATTTTGCTCTCAATCCTCGGCCAGTGGACTGTGTTGGTGCTGCTGAATTTGCAATTGAGGCGGCAACTCCGAATCGCTGGGGAATCGGCATCTAAAGCTTTGCTGAAGGCTTGAAAAAATAAAACGGCGGTTTCAACCGCCTGCTATTTTGGAAACTGTCGGATGTTTCAATCGAGAAGGGAGTTGAGCCAGTCATGGACTTCTCCTTTTTTAATGCGATTTGATGATTCCGAATCAAAGGCATCTTTCAAAACTTCAGACATGACTATTTCATATGCGGGGTGATTGCGTTCTATTAAGTCGAGTTTTTCATAACTCAATTCTGTGATGTCTTCAAGAATAATTGGTTGCGTTGAAATTGCTTGAGGCAGTATATATTTATGAGCTTTTGTCCCAGAAAATTCACCGTGATTCATACTAGCTTTTTTCAATTAAGTGAGGTAGGTGGATCTGGATCGTAGTGCAAGTAATACCAATTTAAAAAATCCTTGCTACAATACTCTTCGTTGAGTTTGTTTCCTCAAATATTATCGCGCGTGCTGGTGCGTCGATCGCTAGATTTTTCGTCTTTTTTTGAGTAAAATCGATGGCGACACTACGAATCTTTACTCTTTAGTCGGCGTCCGGCTGACATCGTTTGTGTAGACGCGGTTGAAACCGCCGATTTTTTTCGGTTTGTCACTAACTATACTTGCGGCCGCGCCACTGAGTAGGCTGATTTAAAGCAGAAATCAGAATTCGCACAAACGCCAGCGGATCGGCCAAAGGTGACAGCCAAAACAGCCATTTACCCGATGCTTGAGTTGTATCGTAACTCGGAGCGATCGCAAAACACAAAGCCGATCGCACCGCCACCAAAAATACATTCAATCCCCACAGCCAAAACTGCGGAAACGCGCCCACAGCAGGCACAGAACCAGACAACAAATACCACAGGACGATCGGCACCGGCAAACCTTGAACCGCGAATAACAGCCACAAATCGCCCCAAATTTGACCGCTAGAAGCAGCATCTTTCAAATCGAGCGATCGCCCCCACTCATTCCAAGTCTCGATCGCCCCCTCATACATCCGCACCTTCAACACCTTCGCCCCATCCAAAAAACCCACCTTAAAGCCCTGAGCCGCAGCATAGCGAGCCAAAGTCACATCATCGCAAAAAGAACCTTTTGCCACCTCATAGCCCCCTAAAGCCACCAAAACCTCGCGCTTGCACAAGAAACACTGACCGTTTGCCATCACCCGTTCCGGCACATCGCCGCCAGTTCCCGTCGGCCCGAACCGATAAACCAAAGTCATTAACAGCGCAGGTTGCAGCCACAACTCGCCCGGATATTTGAGGATAAACTGCGGCGACAGCGAAATCAAATCATAATTTCCAGCAGCAGCCGTTTTGAGCAAACTCGCAATCAAACCCGGATGCGGCTGAGTATCCGCATCTATCCCCAAAATCCACTCGCACTTCTCGGAACTTGCCAAAAAACCCCAATTCAGCGCCCACGGACGACCAACCCAACCCGTCGGTAGCGGATCGTCGTTAATCAACCGAAACCGGGGGTCTTTTTCGGCGGCAGCTTTGACTAAATCCCCTGTTCCATCTACCGAATAGCTGTCAACTACGATCGCCTCTCGGAGCTCGTAACTTTGGCGGCTCAATCCTTCCAAACAAGGCGCAATTCTCTCTGCTTCGTTCAAAGTCGGCACCACCGCCGTACAAGCACCAAGCATATCCAGTGTCGGCGAATCCGGTTCTAGGGGCGGGATGCGCGATGGGCCTTTAATTAAGCGCGACATTAAAAGGGCGGCGGCGGGTAATTGCAGCAGCAGGAGTGCGATAGGGATGATGCTTGTCAAGAGATTTGGGAGGTTGGGGGCGATGGGGGAAATCAATTTAAAATAAGGAAGTTGATCAAATTTTGACTTAAAACATATTACAGCAATTGGGCTTGAAAATATCGCTGAAAAACCCGGTTTCTTGCCGAAACCGGGTTTTTAAAGTAGCTCAAACATTCCTGCTTAGATCGCAATAGGGTTCCTTTAAGCACAATCTGACTTTTAAAAGAGTGAAGTAGGGAGCCTCGGAAGCTTGATATTGTCGGGAAAAACTCACAATCTCACAACTGACGCAGGCCCGCAATAAATGGTGCATCAGAATTAGATTTTCGGTGATGATTGAGAATTACTTTTCCTGACGCACCCTACCGCTAATCTCTAGCTGAAAAAACCCGGTTTCTTGTCAAAACCGAGTTTTTAAACTAGCTGAAAAATTCGTGTAAATTTTTGCCAAATCAGCCGCGATTGCTCATTAGCCGCTTACTTACGCAAAGCGCCCACGCGCTGAGATGGAATTTCAGCTTTGAGAGCAGATTCCAAAGATGGAATTGCTTCAGTTACGTCATCTACTGCGGGTTTTGCAATCCTGCTTAACACGATCGCCGGAACTACACCCAGAAGCACAGCTAGCGATGTCGGGAACCAGAACCGAGAATCCAAGGAAGTGACAGTGATAATTGCTCCGAAAGCAAAGTTTACCAAATAAACAATTAAGGGCAAACTCAATTCCGATCGCTCTAATTTAATCGACGTTTTTCTCCAGAAGAAAGCTGCTACAGACATAAATAGAGCCCCCGTGCCCATCCATCCCGCCAAATTGCGGTAAGGCATCCCAAAGAAAGCCCCAAGTTCCTCAAACTCCCAAAAAGGTACAGAAGTTTGACTCATCGCCGGATCTAGTACAAAATCCCAAGCTGTCAATAATAGAGCGCCAAGGGCGATCGCCCCTATTTGGCGCACCCAGTTCAGTTCGCCTTTACCACCAGCGACTCCAGCGCGAGCAATTATATATGAAACCAGTCCTAGATAAAACCACGACAGGGGAATTGTAAACGGCACCAGCCCTGCAATTTTGTAGCCCAAACCGCTCAAATAGTGGTAATGGCCGAAGGGAAAACCGGTACTGGTTCCCAACAACTCGCTACTCAAAGATAAAAACACCGAAGGCACCAAAAATGCCAGAGTTGCGCCCAAACCCAACGTCCGAAAGGCATAGAGAGCAACCGCTGCTGCACCAAAAATGATATAAACTACTCCACCTCCAGCCATCCCCCATTGGAACAAAGTTTGTCCAGCGGGCGGTAAATTCATCACCAATTCGGGGCGGGGTAAAATCAGCAGCAACCCTGCCAATCCAAAAGCCATTGATAAGACGTGGGCTATCAGGCAAAAGCGCTCAGCAATCAAAAGTTGCTTCATAAGACTCCTCGAAAAAATATCAGATGCAGAAAGCACTCGTTAACAGTTTACAATCTTTAACAATCTTTAACAAAAAACCAACACAAACTGGGCACAGGCATTTTTCCAAGATTTACGCCCAGGGCCGAGAAACCCAGTTTATTAACGGATTGGCTGCAACAAGCCTAGACAAGATTGCAAAAATAGCTGGGACAGGCAAGATGCCCGTCCCACAAAGATGGTTTTTTCTGGTGGCTGGGACTGGCCGGAGAGCCCGTCCCAAAAATTTTTTCCCAGGCGAGGCAGAGCCTCTAGATATCGATACCCAGGAGAAGAACCAATGACCAATGACCAATGACCACTGACCAGTTTACTGCCAATTCCCCACCAGTACGAAAGGCGCCCAGAAATAGGGATTTTGATAATCTGGGTTTTGCAGCAGGGTTAATTGAGCGTTGCGGAGGGCTTCAGCTTTGCTGGTTTTAGCAGCAGCAAGCTGTCGGTAAAACTCAGTCATAAAAATAGCTGTAGATTCGTCGTTGACTTGCCAAAGGGTCGCGACTGTGCTGCGGGCACCCGATCGAATTGCGGCGCCAGCTAAACCCAAAGCCGCCCGGTTATCGCCGGAAGCAGTTTCGCAAGCACTCAATACCAAAAGCTCGATCGGCTGTTGTTTCTCCCCAGTGCGCGATCGCAGCAGTCGATCGAACTCCTTAACATTCACCCGCTCGTCCCAAGTCACAATAAAAGTATCCGCCGCATTCGAGCTAAACTGACCGTGAGTTGCCAAATGGACGATCGGGTAAGACAAAGCTTTCATGCGATCGCGCAACCGCCCGCTGACAAAATCTTGATTTAGCAGCGCACTCGCCGGCATCTGGGCTGAAATTTGTTCAATTTCCTGTTTCACCCCCGGCAAAGCCGAGAAGCCTTGACGCGCTTCCGACAGGCCACCAGTCAGCACTTTTAACTTGACTTGACTCAGCGGTTTCGGTGCCAGCAATTGCAGTCCCGGCGCCAAAGCAATACTGTACTTTTCTATCAAAAACTGTTCGCCATCGTGCAGCACCGCCATTGGCAGATTTCGCAAATAACCATCGAGCACAAATACCAGCGTTTTAATCCCGCTGGCAGTCAAATCCGCCTCTGCGGGGCGGATTAACCAGTCGTAAACCTGTTGAATAGGTGGCAACCTGTCGCGGACAAAAGCAGAAGGCCTGATCGTATTTTTAGCTAGTCTGAAGGCAGTTTCTAACTCGGCTTGAGACTTTTTAGTCGTGTAGCGGCGCAGGGGTTTGCCCGGAATTGATAAAATTACCTCCAAACGATCGCTTAAAATAATTGGATAAATCACCGCCGCCGTCGGATCGATTGCCTCGATCGACTTTGGTTTAGCATCAGCACAAGCATCCCGAAAAAAGTTATCCAATTCCGCCAACTGCAAAGATTCCACCGTTTGGCGCGCCTGTTTCAACTTATCTTGACTGGGGGATTCATCTTGCAAAAGCAGCCCGACTAATTCCCGATAAACCGGTTCGGCACTTTCCCGAAACGAAAATTGCACTTCGGGATTGACTGTCACCAAATCACCGCGCAGAGAAGACAGTACATTCACAGCTTGAGTATATTGAACGATCGCCCCATCTGCATCTCCCTTAGCTTTCCGAATCCGTCCAAGTTGCCACAATAATTGGTAAGCAATATCGGGAGATTGAAACGCCGGTGCTAAACTCAAAGCCTGAATTGTCAAACTTTCGGCTTTCTCATACTGCTTTTGGATTTCCGATAGTTTGCCTTTAGCTGCCAGAATGTAAGCTTGTATTCGTTTGTCGCCCAAACTATTTGCTGGTTCCAGAGAGCGATCGAGCATTTTGTCAATATCGCTAAAACTCAAAGTTTTCCCAGGCGACTGAGCTAATTTCATCAAGCTTTGAGCTAGATTAATTTTAGCATAAAGTCCCGCGCGATTCGACGGAAATTGAGCGACTTGAGGTTCGATGGAACGCCACAAAACTTGTGCTTCCGAAGCATTTTGGTTGTCGGCCAACAGACTCAACTGATTCAATCTCGCCTGCATCCCGATAGTTGATTTCCCCGGCATAGCCTCTGCCGATCGAGTATAATATTCTAAGGCCGAGCGTTCCAAATCAGCCCGTTGTGGCGCTTTCAAACCCGGTTGATTGCTTTTCGCCCGTTGAGTATTGCCCAGATTTAGATAAATTGCCGCTTCCTCTTCTTTCAGACCCAAATTGCGAGCCGCTTCCAGTCCTGTTAATAACAATTCATTGGAACGTTCGAGTTGTCCCAAAACCCGCATCACCCTTCCTAAAGCATTAATTGCTCGAGTTTTTTCCAGGGAAAACGATTGATTTTTTAAACTTGTCAAACCTGCGGGCAAAACTTCGCAAGTTTTGTTTTCCAGGTTCAAAGAAGCTAACAAAATTTTGCAAGCTCTGGGGTAAAGTCCGAGAGTTTCCCAAGCGCGACTTTGATTGATTTGAACTTGAAAAAGTTGATTGTTGCGATCGATTTGCTCGAATATTTTAGCAGCTTGCGTCCAAATGTCGATCGCATCTTGAGTCTGCCCTCGTTCAAGTTGCAACTGTCCTTGAATGTTGAGAGTTTCCGCCAAAATCCGCTGTTGTTCAGGAGTTTTCGGTTGCGCCCGCACCACCGACAAACTCGAATTCACAGCTTTTTCTGCTGGTTCCCAAAGTGTCAACTGCCCGTAGGTTGCAGCTAAATTGCTCAAAGCCGTGGCGCGATCAAGATTTTGACCTTTTGCCTCAAACTGCGCCGCCGCTTGCTGTAACAGCGGTACAGCCTCGGAAAAACGTTCCGCAGCGTACAGAGTTCGAGCTTGTCTCAGAATCTGCACTCCTTGTGGTGACTGAATCTGAGCAACTGCGGGAGGAATCGCCACGGCTAGCAGACAGGATATCAGAAATAAGATAATTGCTTGTCGGAGCGATCGGGTAAACTTCATATAAGCTTAGAGCACTTGTATTTTAAATCGATTGAAAACCCCAGACCAAAACCTGTGGGAGCGTAGATGAGCACCAATATTTATCCCTGTTGATCCGCCTTGATCCGCAGTAAAAAACATCTTGTCAGCGCGGCGGACAAACAGAATGCGATCGAGGATGGCGATCGTCAGCAGCATTACCCGGATTGTATCCAACCAGTGTAACTTCTCCTTGAGCATTCACCACCCAACCCCGCGCCGGAACAACTTCCCAAGCTTTTTTCTCCATTTCTTCCCGCATTCCTTCTTCCCTCTTCCCTCTTCCTTCTTCTTCCTCCCTTCTTCCTTCTTCCTTCTTCCTTCTTCCTTCTTCTTCCACCCACGGAAACGGTGTTTCTGCGCTGCTGAGGGCATCGTTAGGACTCGGTGCCACTCCCCCTTTCCCAGTAACTGTAAACTCGTTCTCGCCCCCTTCAATGCAGGGATTTGCCGCAATTAATGCAGCCGGATCGACAACATTTTGCGGCAACTCCACTAAACCTTGAGCGGGATTCACCCCAGCAGCGCTGAATGTAACAGTCCCTTGCAAAGCCGGGCCCCCACTTTGGGAAATAGCCGCAATATCGCTGGTAGGAACTAGAGAAGTAGGACTTACTTGCAAATTTGTAAATTGAGCATCTGTTAATCCCAAATTGCCTCGAACCTGTTCACGAGTGGCTGCTGTAAACCCGAAAACATTGGGGACATTGATATTAACCCGACCACCCCCGGCCGATCGCGCATTAGCAGTAATATCGCTATTTTCCTTGGGTAAACCAGCGAGAAGACTGCTGTTAATATTGATGTTCCCACCGTCAGAACTACCTGCATCCGTTGTAATTCTGCTCCCGCGCCGCAACTGGATATCTCGCGCTTGGAGGTTGATATTTGCTCCTGTACCCGATACAGTCGTGCCATTAATGCTGCCTTTGTTGTCCAGTGCGATCGAGTTGGCGACAACATTAATATTACCAGCGCGTCCGGTTCCCAACGCCTGGACATTGACCGTCGCTCCATCCCGGATACTCAATCGATCGACATTCAGATTCACCGAACCCGCATTCGCCGTAGCCTTGGGATTGGAAAAGGTCAACACGCTGCCAACAGAAGCCTCAATTTTACTAATAAATCGACCGTTATTCCCACTGCCAATGACTTCTACACGACCCGCATCAATCGTGACGTTTCCGGCATCTCCCGCGCCTAAAGATGCCGCAGTAATTATGCCTCCATCCCGCAGGATCAGCACGGGGGTGTAAATTTGGATATCGCCTGCCCGATTCGAGGTAGTGGTTTGAGTGGCGAGAAAACTAGGAATCTGACCCATATTATTCGCCAAAACTCCAGAGACACCTGCCAATACTTCTCGGTTAAGCCCTATCGTCAAGTAAACTGGTGTTGATTCGTGGATCAGCGAGGGTAAAATTGATGGCA